>DCCL01000012.1:0-657 GCA_002313795.1 Faecalibacterium prausnitzii | reverse complement strand
AGCAGTTCCAGCTCCTTGGGGGGAGCCTCCACCACCTTGCCCTTGACCCGCAGCTCGTAGCTGTTCATATCGAGGCGGAGGTTGTCATACTCAATGACGCCCTCCTTGCTCTCGGTCTGGGTGGTGGTGTTATTGCAGCGGCGGAGCACCGCCTTGATGCGGGCCACCACCTCTTTGGTATCAAAAGGCTTCACCATGTAATCGTCGGCGCCCAGTTCCAGGCCCAGCACCTTGTCGAAGGTCTCGCCCTTGGCTGTCAGCATCATGACCGGGGTATTGCCCAGCTTGCGGATGCGGCGGCAGACCTCAAGGCCGTCCATCTTGGGCATCATCACGTCCAGCAGCACCATATCCGGCTTGACCTGATTGAATTTTTCCAGGCCCTCTTCGCCATCGTTGGCAGTGGTGACCTGATAGCCCTCCTTGGTCAGGTAGAGCCGCAGCAGCTCGCAGATGTTGGTATCATCGTCCACAACAAGGATCTTTTCGTTTGCCATCTGAGTGTTCCTCCTCTATCCAGTCCAAAGCCAGCCCCCGCCGGGCACTGGCCATGATTCTAAGTTTGACTCACATCTTATTATACGGAACAGTTATGACAAAATAAAGAAGGTTTTGTATGATTTTTGAATCTTTGGCTGTAGGATTACAATAGATGTG
>DCCL01000086.1 GCA_002313795.1 Faecalibacterium prausnitzii | reverse complement strand
TCGTTGATGCCGCGGCCATCCACACGCTTGCCCTCATCCAGCAGCCAGCGGCGGACGACGTACTTCTGCATCTTGTAGCTCACGAGGTCCAGATCTGCCTCGGACAGGTCGGGGTACTCCTCGGCGATCTTGTCCATGATGGGCAGCAGGGCGGCGTCGCGCACATTCTTGTCGTCGGTGTCCATGGCGGCCTTGAAGTCGTCCAGATACTTGTTCTGGATGGCATGGTAGATATCCATATCCAGACCCACGACCTGGAAATCGATCTTCGGCTTGCCGCGCTCGGCCACGATCTTGTTGATGAACTCAATGGTCTTCTTGATCTCGATGTGGGCCGTCTTGATGGCTTCCAGCATGGTGTCCTCGTCCACCTCGTTGGCACCGGCCTCGATCATGACGATCTTGTCCATGGTGGCGGCAACGGTCAGGGCCAGGTCGCTCTTCTTGCGCTGCTCCTGGGTGGGGTTGAGGATGATCTCACCGTCCACCAGACCCACCTGCACGCCGCCGATGGGGCCGTTCCAGGGGATGTCGGACACGGCAGTGACCAGAGAAGCGCCAATCATGCCGGCGATCTCGGGGCTGCAATCCGGGTCAAGGCTCATGACGGTCATGGTGATGCAGACATCGTTGCGCATCTCCTTGGGGAACAGCGGGCGCATGGGGCGGTCCACCACACGGCTGGTCAGGATGGCACGCTCGCCGGGGCGGCCCTCACGGCGCATGAAGCTGCCGGGGATGCGGCCTGCGGCGTAGAGCTTTTCCTCATACTCCACATTCAGGGGGAAGAAATCCACGCCTTCGCGGGGCTTGGGGCTCATGACCACGTTGCACAGCACGCAGGTCTCGCCGTAGCGGATGAGGGCGCTTGCGTTGGACAAGCCGCACATCTTGCCCATCTCCACCTTGAAGGGGCGGCCTGCCAGCGTGGTCTCGTAAACTTTGAAATTGTCAAAGTTTTCTCTGCGGGAACCAAATTCGATTGCCATTTGGTTTGCCTCCTTATGTCCTTTTATCGCAATTTTTACAAATAGTGCCTTACAAAACGGCATATTTGCGATGTGCAGTCTGCGGATGCTGCCTGTGCATGAAAAACACAGACTGTTCTATCTTCCAAAAGGCTGCCCGCCGCGCATCATAGCAATAAATCCAGCGTCCGTGCCCGCCCGGGGGCGCACAGGCGTTCGATTTACTGCTGCAACACGCAGCAGCGGCCTGTTGTTCAAAACCAGAGCTTGGGATACAAAGGAAAATACAACAAAAAAGAGCAAAGGGCAGGCACCACATTGCGCGGTACCTGCCCTCTGTTTTCTATTACTTACGCAGACCCAGAGTTGCGATCAGAGCACGGTAACGCTCGATGTCCTTCTTCTGGAGGTAGGCCAGCAGATTGCGGCGGCGGCCAACCATCTTCATCAGACCACGGCGGCTGTGGTGATCGTTCGGGTTCTTCTTCAGGTGCTCGTTCAGCTCGTTGATGTGAGCGGTCAGCAGAGCGACCTGGACTTCGGGAGAGCCAGTGTCCTTCTCGGTCAGAGCGACTTTGGCCATAACTTCCTGCTTGTTCATAGTAACAGTACCTCTTTATAAAATTTTATTTGCCGACGAAACAGCAGCGGGAAAACGGTACTCCCGGGTGGGCATACTCCCAGCCCCGTATCGCGGTAACAGGGCTAGTATAACAGAAACCAACGTAAAAAGCAAGAAAAATTTTACGGTTTCGCAAAACGCAGTCGTTGTTTTCCGGCCAGAGAATGGTATACTTTCATAGAAGAACAACGAGGTGTATTTATGAAGACCACTTTTTCCCGCCGCAGCTTTCTCAAAGGCAGTGCCGCCGCTGCCGCAGCCCTTGGCACGCCCCCGCTCCCGGCCCGGGCTTCCGGGGCCGATGACACCGAAAACGGCCTGTTTTCCCTTCTCCGGATGACTCAGTACGGCCCAGTAAAGGGCTGCACCGCACCGGACGGACAGCTCTGCTGGTACGGCATCCCCTATGGTGCCTCATCAGCGGGAGATGCCCGCTGGACTGCGCCGCAGGAGCCTGCCCGCTGGCTGGCCGTGAAGGACTGCACATCTCCCGCCCCCATGGCCTACCAGTACAGCAGCTGCCCGCTGGGCACCGAGGACTGTCTGACACTGGATATCCACGCCGCGTCAGGCGCAAAAGACCGGCCCGTGCTGGTCTATCTGCACAGCAGTTTCCTCACCGGCTCCCCGGAGGAGCTGCCCGGCCTCTCCGAAGACGCGGGCTGCGTCTTTGTAGGGGTCAGTTACCGGCTGGGGCTGTTCGGCTGGAACTGCCTGCCTGCCCTCACCACCGGCCCGGACGCCACAGGGAATTTCGCCCTGCTGGACATTGCCCGGGCACTGGACTGGGTGAAGGAGAACATCCACGCCTTTGGCGGCGACCCGGACAACATCACCCTCTGCGGCTTTGCCGACGGCGGGCGGGCCGCGGCGGCCCTGACCGGCAGCGAGCCGTTCCGGGGACGATTCCAGAGGGCCATTGTCCTGTCCGGAGGGCTGGAACTGACCCGGCCCGAGGATGCCATTCCCAGGCTGGCCGAGGCGTTTGCGCCGCTGGCTGTAGCGGATGGCTTATTCCCCGATCTGGCTTCTGCCGCCAAATGGCTGATATCCCCGGATGCTTCCGTCCGGACATGGCTCTGCGGGCTGGAGCCCTCCCGCATCGCAGCGCTGGGGGCAGATATGGACGCTTTTCCCTGCCTGTTCGCTGATGGCATTGTCCTGCCGGAAAGCGGCTGCATCCAGAGCCATGTTCCCCTCCTGCTGCTGAGCAGCGCCACCGAGTTCAGTGCGGTGGTCCTCCACGACCTGCGGCCCGCTTCGGAAGAGGCTGTTGCTTTCGCCGTGAAATACGGTTCTGCTCTCTGCCGGTGGAGCAGCACCGAGGCCATTGCCGAAGCGCTGGCTTCCGGCAGCAGTCCGGTCTGGCTGGGCCTTATCGACTATGGCGGGGCTGACAGCCGCACCCCCATCCCCGGGCTGGGGTCATTCCACGGCATTGCACTGGCCCTGCTCTCCGCACAGAGCAGCTACGCTTCCTGCATCGACCTTTCTTCCGAAGGGGCGCAGGCCCTCGCCGCCCGGCTGGTGCGGGTCGTGTCAGATTTTACTTTCAGTGGCGACCCGGGATGGCAGCGCTGGGATGCAGACGACCGCACCACTCTCCGGCTGGACGCAGACAGCCAGCACTGCTATTCGGACTTCACCCGCTACCCGGACACCCGGGACAGCATTTCCGCAGAGATGGAAGCTGACGCCACCCTTTCTGCGAAGGAAAAGCAGCACATCCTGCAGCTCTTCTTCTCCGGGTGGTACTACAAAATGTAAACAGAACACCCCGTCCGGCACAGCTCATGCTGCCCCCGGACGGGGTGTTTTTGGTTTCTCAGCGGACGGTATCGTCCACTGCTTTTTTATCGCAATTTTCGCTCAAGGTCTTTCCGGCAAAAAGCTCATTCCGCAAAATATTCCTGCGCACGCCGGGCCGCATTCTTGATGCAGCTGCGCAGTTCCTCCAGCGTGTCGAACTTCTTGCTCGGGCTGAGGTAGGCGTGGAACTCCACCACCGGGTCAGAGCCGTAAAGATCACCGGTAAATCCGGGGATGAAGGTCTCACAGGTCACCTTGGTCTTATCGCTGTTGACGGTGGGCCGGGTGCCCAGACCGGTGGCTGATGGATACCACTTTTCCCCGATCTTCGTGCGGGTGATATAGATACCATACCGGGGAAGCTGGAAGCCTTCCGGATAGATCTGGTTGATGGTGGGCACGCCCAGCGTGTGGCCCAGTCCGGCCCCATGGTGCACCGTGAACCGGATGGCGTAGGGCATCCCCAGCATGGCGTTGGCCGCCGGGATGTCGCCGCCTTCCAGTGCAGTGCGGATACGGGTGGACGAGACCGGCTTGCCCTCGAACTGTGCCATGGGCAGCACGATGACCTCCACGCCCAGCGGGGCACAGAGCGTTTTCAGCAGTTCCGGCGTGCCTGCCGCCCTTGCACCAAAGGTGAAGTTCTCGCCGCAGACCAGTGCCCGGGCCTGACAGTCCCGGATGATGCCCAGCACAAACTGCTCCGGCGTCATGGCTTTGATCTCCTCGAAGTCGGGGCAGAGATAATGCTCCACTCCAAGGCTTGCGATGAGGGCGTGCTTGTCCGCCGTATCCAGCAGCCGCTTGCCCTTCATCTTATTGTCGGTGGGCAGGCGGAAGGTAAACACCGCCGGGGCCGCGCCGTGGGCTCTGGCCCATTCCACTGCCGCGCCGATGACAGCGCGGTGGCCGATATGGATGCCGTCAAAAAAGCCCATTGCCACAGCAGAGCCGTGGGCACCGCCCAGCGCAAGCGGCGCAAGCTGCGAATAGATCTGCATAAATCGTTGATCCTTTTTCTTGAGATACGGGGTCATTGGGATATCCCCTGCGTGAGTTTGGGTGAGGGATACGGGGTCTGACAACCGGCATACCAGTCGTTTTCTGAGCGCTTTCCTCCGGAGGCGGGGCGGAGGGCGGTTTCCTGCCAAGCGGCTCCATCGCAAACCTCGTTTGCGATAGCTGGAAGGGAACTGCCGGACTGCCCTGCCGATAAGATGCAGCTTCAGGCCTCCTGCTCCGGGATTTCCCGGCGGGCTAAAGAGCCGCCTCACCGGAAAATCCCCTCGCGTCGGCAGGAAGCAGCATTTCATCCGAAGAGGACGCTTTCAAAAGCCACAGTTCGTGAGTGCCTTCCTCCGGAGGCGGGGCAGAGGGCGATTTCCTGCCAAGCGGCTCCATCGCAAACCCCGTTTACGATAGCTGGCAGGGAACTGCCGGACTGCCCTGCCGATAAGATGCAGCGGCGGCTCCCTCAGAATGACAGCCGTTCAGTTTCCGTTCCGCTCTACGAACAGTTTTTCCACTTTGAGCACACCGCTGGTGATGTTGGCAAGGCCGAGGAAACTGCCTGCTGCATTCCGCACACGGTAGCGGCCGTCTGCCGCCGGGTAGCGGCTGGTGGGACAGCCGTTGTAGAGATGCTGTTCCACCCACGGCTCCACCACCAGCAGGGGCAGCGGCTCAAATACACTCTCCACCGGAAGCATCAGGGCCTGCAGTGCCTCGGGGCCTGCATCCTTTGCGGCCTGGATCTCGTCCAGCGTGTGGGCATCGGCCTCGGTGTAAAGCCCTGCCGTGGTGCGGCGGAGGGCGCTCATGGTGCCCTTCTGGCCCATGGCTTCGGCGATGTCTTCCAGCAGGGTGCGGATATAGGTACCCTTGGAGCAGCGGACGGTAAGTTCATACTCATTTTCCGCCGGGCTGCCGCCATACTGGATGTCCAGTATCTCGATGGGACGGGCTTTCCGCTCCACCGTCACGCCCTCACGGGCCAGCTTGTAGAGGGGCTGACCGTTAATCTTCACTGCCGAATACATGGGCGGCGTCTGCATCTGAGGGCCGAGGAAACGAGGCAGCACATCCAGCAGCTCCTTCTCCCCTGCCGTGACCGGGGCCGTTTCCAGCACTGTGCCGGTGATGTCGCCGGTGTCGGTCTT
>DCCL01000139.1 GCA_002313795.1 Faecalibacterium prausnitzii | reverse complement strand
ACGAGGCTGCCTGATGCTCAAGGATTCCTCCATCATCTGTTTGTGAGCTGCGCACCCGGTTGACAGCAGGCATGGCCGGGTGCGCACCCTCGCAAAACCCCAAGACAGCTCATCGCGAGCTGTCTTTTTTGTTTTAGGAGAAAGTTATGGAAGAACGTAAAGAACGGTGCATCAGATGTGAGAAAATGCGCGTTGGCGACCTGAAGCACGGCTTCGGGAATCCCCGAAAGATCACGAAGAAGAAGGCCGAGGAGCTGGAACGCTCGCTTGAGATGTTCGGTGACTTCGGCATCTTCCTCATCGACGAGAACGACAACGTGATCGCTGGCAACCAGCGCAGCGTCATCCTCGCAAAGAAAGACCCTGACATTATGGTGGACTGCAAGCGGCTCATTGGCTACACCGATGCAGAGCTGCGGGCCATCAACATCAAGGACAACACCCACGCCGGTGAATGGGATCTCGACCTGCTCGCCGACTGGACTGCCGACCTCACAGTGGACCTCGGCCTCGATATGCTCGAAAAGAATCCTGACGAGCGGAAGATCAAGGATATCGAGCCTATTCGCTATGAGAAATATGACTATGTTATGATCGTCTGCCGGAATGAGGTTGACTACCTGAATCTGACCCGCGCACTCGGCATCGACGGCGCGAAAGTGCTGGTCGCCAAGCAGCGGAGGATAAAGGCAAGGGCTGTCTGGTATGACGATATGAAAGCCCAAATCGTACCCAAGGAAGATGCTCCACAAACAGACCCGGAAGACCCGGAGAAAGAGGAAGAAAATGATTAGAGTCCTGATTACCGGCTGCTCGATGCACTCGTATGACCTCATCCGTGCGCTGAGAGATAACTACGACGGCGAGGAAATCTACGTCGTTGGTATCAACTGCGATGACACCGCGCTGCTCCGCAAGGGCGTTGACGCTGGCTATGTGGGGTCCCGCGCATCACCGAAGACAGCTACATCCCGACCGTCATCGACATCTGCGAGAAGGAGAAGGTCGATGTCATCCTGCCGTTCATCACCGCAGAGCTGCCCATCATGGCAGAGAACCGCGAGCTGCTGGAGAGCCACGGCGTTAAGGTGTCCATCTCCTCCATGGAGTCCATTCTGGCCTCCGGCAATAAGATTGAGCTGGCGAAGCGTTACCCCGACTTGATGCCGAAGCAGATGATCTGCAAGGACTATATGGACTTCGTTCAGTTCGCAGAGAGCATCGGCTATCCGAAGAAGCCCATGTGCTGCAAGCTCCCGAACCGCTGTGGCGGCCTCGGCTTCTGCATCATCGACGAGGTGAAGGGCCGCGACCTGACCATCTACAACAAGTTCGGCATGAACCGCTATATTACGTTCGATATGATGATTGAGCTGGCAAAGAACTGCCACGAGGACATCATCATGCAGGAGTACGAGGAGGGTCTGGATTACAGTATGTGCGTACTGGCAGACCACGGCCGCGTCCTCCACGCCCTTGGCTTTGAGGGCTACCTGATGGCCTTTGGCAGTGCGATGTTCGCTGGCATCAAGCAGAACGAACAGGCCCTCGCTATCGCCAAGCAGATTGTTGCTGACACCGGGCTGGATGGTAACGTGTGCTTCGACTTCATTCTGAAGGAAGATGGCAGCGTGAAGCTGCTGGAAACAAATCCGCGACTGAGCGCGTCCCTGCCGTTCATCGCCAAGGCTGGTCTGAACCTGCCGTACCTGCGGTGCCGCCAGCTCCTCGGCTACGATGTCGAGAACATCCACCCCGAAATCAACTACAAGCTCCGTATGAGCAAGAACTATGAGTCGGAATACTTCGTTTAACATCTACTGTATGTCGTACCGCCGACCGAACAAGATTTTGACGAAGCACCAGTTTGAATATTGCACCTACGTCGTAAGACAGGAAGAAGAAGCTGCGTACAGGGCCGCCGGTGTCGATGACCTCCTCGTCATCCCCGATGGAGCTGTGCGCAGCTTTATGACTACCCTCTACTGGATAATCCACAACACGCCGGAAAATGTGATATTCATTGCTGATGATGACATCGAAAAGTTCGTCTACCGTATGAGCGATACGACCTACCTCGAACTGCCCGATAAACGCCCCGACAAGGAGCGCGTGACGGCTGAGATCGAGCGCATTGCACAGCTCATCTACGACCTCGGTATCGGCTACGCATTTGACCAGCCCACGATGGCTCCCTATGCGTATGACAGCGAGTTCAAGTTCGTTGGGATGCCCGGTCACATCCGCTGGATAAACAAGAAGGCTCTGAAGGCCACCTACGACCCGGATGACCCTGCGGCTTCCGATGTTGACATGATGATGCAGGAGCTTCTGCACAACCGCATCATCCTCCAGCCGCGCTACCTGTGTGCCAAGGCCGGCATGGACCTGAACGAAGGCGCGAGCCGCACCAGAGAAGGTCACATGATTCTCGTCGAGGCCATGAAGAACAAATGGGGAAAGTATTATGACTACAACTACAAACGAAATTTTGCGCGAATTATGGTCAAAAGATGATTCGCCCATGTACCTGTTCAACGAGGCCACATTCCACGACAACATCGTGAAGATGGGCAAGGCGTTCCACCGCTACTATGGCAACACCTACGCCGCGTACAGCTTCAAGACCAACTACCTCGCTGACATCTGTCAGATTGCAAATGAGGCAGGTCTGCTGGCTGAGGTGGTTTCTCCGTATGAGCGGCTGTACGCAATGGAGCTGGGCTTCACGCCGGACCGTATCGTCTACAATGGTGTCATCCCGAACCCCGCAGAGAAGGTCAAGCTTGCCTCCTGCGGCGGTTTTGTCAACGTGGACAACTACGATGAGCTGCGGGATATCTACTTCATGGCCAAGGAGCAGGACATCTGCATCCCCATCGGCGTCCGCGTTACGTTCGATGCTGGCAACGACCTGAAATCCCGCTTTGGCATCGACATCGATAGCGATGACTTCAGCGGCGCGATGGCCATGTTCCAGCACAACACGCACCTTGAGTTCCGTGGCTTCCAGTGCCACATCGGGTCTGCCCGCCAGCCGAAATACTGGGCGAACAAAATCGCCCGCATGATTGAGCTGGCCAAGACCTACGGCGCGAAGTACATCGACCTCGGCGGCGGTATGTTTGGCCCGATGGCCCCTGAGCTGGCAGAGCAGTTCAATGGCTATGCCTACGGCGGCTATGATGAGTATGCCAAAATCATTGCCGGTGCTATGAAGAAAGCGTTCCCTGATGAGAGCGTGATGCTGATGATCGAACCCGGCACCGCGCTGGTCGGCAACACCATGAAGCTGGCAGCCACCATCACCAACATCAAGCTCGTGTGCGGGCAGATTTACCTCACGGCGAACTGCGCATCCAACCACATGGGTGTCATTGCCGACATGAAGAAGCTCGTGCCTGAAGTCGTCCACATGAACGACAACGCCTGCACGTTCACCGATGTCATCATCGGCGGCGACACTTGCCTCGAATATGACTACCTCGTCAAAGGCATCTCCGGCGAGTTTTCCATCGGCGACAGGCTGGTCTTCGACAACGTTGGCGCATACTCCATCAGCTCGTCCCGCCAGTTCATCGTGCCGCGCCCCAAGGTCGTTTCCGAGATCACAGGCGAGGTGCTTCGTGAGGCCGAAGGATTCACCGATATGTTCGGCCGTTACCTGCAAAAAACATCGGAACAACGTAGTAAAGGCGCTTGACGCTCGCAGACCTCCTTTGGTAAAATTATACTATAAACAAACAAAATAATTGGAGGTTTTTGTTCATGGCATACGAAGCGTTGACGAAAAATGGGTACAACCTGTTTGAAATGTCCTCGATGATTCAAAAGGCGATTCGCCGGTGCGACATCCCTCATGCCGCATACGCCGCGAATGAGATGTCCGTCAAATACCGGGCGTACCTGTGGAAGCGGCTGCTGACCGTTTCTGCTGAGGACTGCTACGGCATTATGACCAAGGAGATCATGGCCTTGAAAGAGGCCGATGACTATGTGAACCAGCGGAACAAGCCCGGCAGCACTAATGACCTGTTCATTGCAAAGGCCGTTGTCCTGCTGTGCATGGCCAAGAAGAACCGCGATGCAGACTATGTTGCCTGTAACTTCATGTGGGGCGACCAGCCGCTCAGTGATGCTGAGTACGAGGCGTTCGTCGATTACCACGAAGTCGAGCGGCTGAAAGCTGTTTCCCAGTTCGATGTTCCTGATTATGTCTTTGATGTCCACACCCGGCGCGGCCGCAGGAACGGCGCAACGCAGATGGACTTTTTCAGAGAGGAAAATGAAGCTCTGGAACCCCGGCAGATGAACCTGTTCGACTACGGCAACTACGATGGCTGGTACAACCACCAGCGCAGCCAAGGCTACATGAAGCCGAACGATGAACGTCGCCTCCAGAAGTTCCAAGCAGACCGAGGGCCGGTTGACCCGACCAACGGCGGGACCGAATGGACACCCGAAACCTACGAAAAGTACAAGAAGTAACCGCTGATAAGCCGGGGCTTGACTGCTCCGGCTTTTTCTATTGCTGCCGGAGAATAGGGGTGAGATAGATGTGTCAAATCCGAGCAACCTGATAGTGCCTACGTCTGAACAGGCCAGCGAGAACGGTCGAAAGGGCGGCATTGCTTCTGGCGAGGCGCGGCGGGCGAAGAAGAACATGAAGCAGATGGCAAAGATGCTCATGGAGATGCCTGTCGTCGGTGAAACCAACAAGCAGAACCTCAAGAACTTCGGCGTTCAGTCGGAGGACCAGAACTACAACACCGCCATCGTGGTTCGGCTCATGCAGAAGGCGTTGGTCGAAGGCGACACTGGAGCTATCAGACTTCTCGGAGAATTGACCGGCGACTTTGGAGCTGGTGTCGGAGCTGGCGATGATACGGTATTCGCTGTCGAATATCCTCCCATCTGCATCCCCGACAACGGCCGCGACAAGCGCACCGAACGCTCCCTCTCGCCACAGGCCGGACCGCAGACCGCGTTTATGGCATCGAAGGCAGACATCGTGATATACGGTGGAGCCGCCGGTGGTGGCAAGACCTACGCGCTCCTGCTGGAAGGGCTGCGGCATCGCAACGTGAAAGGCTGGGGCGGCGTTATCTTCCGCCACAACTACAACCAGATCACGGCCGAGGGCGGCCTGTGGGACGCGAGCCATAAAATCTATGACCTCGTTCCCGATGCCGTTCCCGGCAAGACCCCGAAACTGCACTGGACGTTCGGCGGGGGAGGGCGACTGAACTTTGCCCACATAAGCTGTGACGATGACCTGAGCAGTTGGCAGGGTACAGAAATTTGTTATCTGGGCTTCGACGAGCTGACCCATTTCAGTCGGAAGCAGTTCTTGTATATGCTGTCCCGAAACCGTACCACCTGCGGCATCCGGCCCTACGTCCGCGCCACCTGCAACCCCGATGCTGATAGCTGGGTGGCCGACTTCATCTCATGGTGGATTGACCAAGACACCGGCTACCCGATTCCTGAGCGCAGCGGCCTCGTGCGGTATATGTGTGTTCTCAATGACACCATCTACTTCGCAGACACCGCTGAGAAGCTGTCTGAGGAGCATGGCATCCCCATCGAGCAGTGCAAGAGCGTCACGTTCATCGCGTCCCGCCTTCAGGATAACAAGGTGCTGATGGAGAGCGACCCCGGATACATCGCCAACCTGAACGCCTTGCTAGAAGTCGAGCGCGAGCGTCTGCTCAACGGCAACTGGAAGATAAAGCCGGCTGCCGGTATGTTCTTCAAACGCAGTCAGGTCACGCTTCTGGAGGAACTGCCCAACGATGTCATCACATGGGCGCGTGGATGGGACTTGGCCGCCACCTCGGAGGACGAGAACGGCGACCCGGCATACACGGCCAGCGTCCTCATTGGCAAGCGGCGCAATGGCCGCTACATCGTCGCCAACGTCACGAACCAACGCCTGTCTGCGGACGATGTGCGCACCCACATCAAGCTGACAGCCCAGATCGACAAGAAAAAGTATAAGCGGGTGGTCGAACGACTGCCCAAAGACCCCGGCCAAGCAGGTAAGGCGCAGGCTCAGTCCTTCGTCAAAATGCTGGCCGGTTTTGTCGTTAAGACCATCGCCGAGTCCGGCAGTAAGGAAACCCGCGCCGAGCCGTTCGCCGCCCAGTGGCAGCACGGCAACGTGGATGTCCTGCTGGCAGACTGGAATGAAATGTATTTTACCGAGCTTGAATCGTTCCCTGAGTCCAAGTTCAAGGATATGGTCGATGCAAGCTCCTCTGCTTTTGCAGAGATCGAAAATGGCTACTCCACCAGCGCACCGCCCGATAGCGGTCTGGCGAAGTCGAGCTACTGGAATAAGTAAAAGGAGGTGAGCGGTCACGAGTAATCGTTCCAAAGAAACCGGCCGTGTCGGTCAGCGCAGATACGGCGGTATTTTCTACGAAGAGTTCCTGCCTGAATTGCGGGGACGCAAGGGTGCAGAAATCTACACCGAGATGTCGAACAACGATGAAACCATCGGCGCGATTATGTTCGCCATCGAGATGCTGGTACGTCAGGCTGACTGGAATGTCGAACCCAGTGGCAGCACCGCCAAGGACAAGGAGGCCGCAGAGTTCGTCAAGAGCTGCATGGATGATATGCAGCAGACATGGATTGACACCATCTCTGAGATTCTGTCTTTCCTGACCTACGGCTGGAGCTTGCATGAGATTGTCTACAAGCGGCGTATGGGCCGCACCAAGGACAAGCGCACGTCCAGCAAATATGATGATGGCCTGATCGGGTGGATGAAGCTCCCCATCCGCTCGCAGGAAACCCTGTACCAATGGGAGTATGACGATCAGGATAACCTCATCGGGATGACGCAGATGCCGCCTCCCGATTTTGGTCTGATTACCATTCCCATTGAGAAGTGCCTGTTGTTCCGCACCCGGAGTCGCAAGGACAATCCCGAAGGTCGCAGCATCTTGAGAACCGCGTACCGCTCGTGGTATTTCAAGCGGCGCATACAGGAAATCGAGGGCATCGGCATCGAGCGCGATCTCGCCGGTCTGCCTGTCATCACCA
Organism: Faecalibacterium prausnitzii; assembly: GCA_002313795.1. Lineage (GTDB taxonomy): Bacteria > Bacillota > Clostridia > Oscillospirales > Ruminococcaceae > Faecalibacterium > Faecalibacterium prausnitzii_L. The sequence goes on along the minus strand of DCCL01000139.1, from coordinate 7,083 downwards.
CGCCCGAAGGAATGGACATCTGGGACAAAGAAGACGAGGACATGAACCGCATCCGCATCTCGCTGGAGGCAATGGTCAAGAACATCCGGCGCGATGAAACAGAGGGGCTGGTCCTTCCGTTCGGCTACACGTTCGAGCTGACCAGCACCGGTGGCTCCCGGCAGTTCGATACCAACTCCATCATCGAGCGGTACGACACAAAGATCAGCCAGACCGTTTTGGCAGACTTCATCCAGCTCGGCCATGAGAACGTCGGCTCGTTCGCTCTTTCCAGCGACAAGACCAACCTGTTCTCCATGGCGATATGCGCGTTCCTCGACATCATCTGCCAGACCTTCAACTCGCAGGGCATCCCGCAGCTCATCGACATCAACGGTGACCACTTCGCCGGCGTGACCGATTACCCCCGGCTGACCCACGGCGACATCGAGGACGTTGACCTCGCAACCGTGGCCACGTTCATCAAGGACATGGCCAGCATCGGCGTTATCATCCCGGATGAATCTCTGGAGGACTACGTTCGCCAGCTCGGAAAGCTCCCCAAGCGCACCACGGACACCGTTCCGATGGAAGCCCGGAGAGCAGCCCAGCAGCAGGGCAACGAGCCGCCTGAGCCGGAAACGGCCGCAGGGAAGGGCCACGATGGGAAAGAGGGTTTCGTGGATGATGGGAGCAAGGTCAAAGCCGCCCGCAAGCGTCTTGGGAGGGAATGACCATGCTGGTAAAGGTCCCGCACCCCGGCATGGTGGCAAAGGTGAGGCCGAAAAGCCTCGTCCTCCAGCGGCTTGAGCGATACCTGCATGATGAGCAGGACGAACCCATTGAGCTGCTGTGCGGCCTATGGGATGACCAGAAGGACGCGCTGACCTACCGCGAGATTAGAGATGCCATCGTCGCCGGTGACTTCACGGAAGTCCTGTACGATGAGTTTGCACAGGACTACTCCATCTTCATCGCGGACAGGTTTGCCTCCGTCTGGAGTAAAGCCCTCGGCGCAGGAGCGAAAGCCCAGCCCGCCATCGGAAAGCTCTCCGCGTTCCATTTTGAAACCCAAAGCCCCGGCGTTGCGAACTGGATAAACAACCGCAGCGCACAGTTTGTCACACGATGCACCGAACAGCAGAAAGAAGCCATCCGCGCCCTGCTCGCCAACAAAGTGGTCGAAAGCCACACCGTTGATGAGCTGGCGCGGCTCATTCGTCCCTGCGTCGGCCTGACCGCCGCACAGTCGGCCGCTACGGTCAAATACTACGACAGCGTATTGTCTGCCCTCAAATCGGAGCACCCCCGCATGAAGGCCGATACCGTCCGTAAGAAGGCATTGACTGCGGCATCCCGCTATGCGGAAAAGGCGCACCGATACCGGGCCATGACCATCGCACAGACCGAGCTGGCCACCGCCTACAACCAAGGAGCCGATGAAGGCATCCGTCAGGCACAGGAGGAAGGGCTGCTCGGCCCAATGTTCAAGGTCTGGCGCACGTCCGGCGACGATGCTGTCTGTGATATGTGCGCTGCTCTTGACGGAACAGAGATTGGCATGGACGAGTCGTTCGCCTATGCAGGAAAGCTCCTGTTCCCGGAACAAAAGATGCTCCCACCGGCACACCCGCGCTGCGCCTGCGCCGTGGAGTATATCGAATCGCCAGCCTTCAGGTACGCCTGACAGCCGGCAGAAAGGAACCAGATGATCTCGTTCAAAGATATGATTACCCCTGCCACTCCACCCCCTGCGCCCTCAGCGGGCGTGGAGAAGCGGAAGCTCCGCATCGCCAAGATGGATGATGAACGTATGCTCGCCTTTGGCTGGGCCAGCGTTGCCATCCGTGTGGACGGTGAGCAGATCGAGGATTGGCAGAAGGATGTCATCGACCCCGAAGAACTCGAATCGGCCGCCTACAATTTTGTGGAGTTGTACCGTGAAGGCGGGGAGATGCACGAAAAAGGGGACGTTGCCGTCCTCATCGAAAGCGTGGTCTTCACCGAGGAGAAGCAGGAGGCCATTGGCATACCTCCCGGAACGCTCCCGGTCGGCTGGTGGATTGGATTCCACGTCACCGACCCGGACGTATGGGAGAAGGTCAAGAGTGGCGAGTACAGTATGTTCTCCATTGGTGGAGAGGCTGAGCGCGTCGAAATCTAATCATGGTAATTACAGCCGAGTGTACCCGCACCCGGCTGTAATTATATCAACCCCAAAGAAAGGAGGAAGAACGTGGCAACAAAGTTAAAACATCTCAAGGTCACATCCGTTGACTTTGTAGATGAGGGCGCGAACCCCGATGCCCATATCAGGCTGTACAAGCGCAAGGACGAAGCCGCTGTTGAACCCGGTACTGAGGACCCCCACTCCGACGGTGCTGGTTTCTTCAAGCGGCTTTCCTCCAGCTTGGCAAAAATGTTTGGTCTGGCGCAGGAGCCGGAGAGCGCGGAAGCGGAAGTCCTGAAGAACTCGGCCAGTTTCGATGAAGCCTATGGCGAAGCCAAGGAGCGTCGTGTCTGCGATGAGGTCTGGGATGTCTGCCTCGCGCTGAACCAGTCCCTCTGCTCCATCCTTGGCGATGGGGCATTGGATGGGGAAGCCGCCCGAACCGCGATGCTGGAAAGTCTTGAGGAGTTCAATTCGGTTGCAAAGGACTCCATTGAACAGTGGTCCGCTGGCAAGACCGCCAACGTCGTGCTGAAAAATGTCCCCATGGACGATGCTACCCGCGCTCTCGCAAAAGCGGCTGTTGATGCCCTGAACGAGCAGATCGAGAAGCATGGTCACTGTGAGGACGATGACGTAACCAAGGACACCGCAGCCAAGAAAGACGATGATGAGTCGAAAGGAGAAAACGATATGAAAATCGACAAGTCCAAGATGACCCCTGCCGAGCTGGCGTTTTTTGAATCCATCGAGAAGCGTTACGGCGAGAAAGAGGCCCCCGGCACTCCCGCAGGTCAGAACCCGCCCCCGGCGGATAACCCTCCTGCACCCACCGCGCCCGCAGATGGCGGCACTCCCGCTCCCACTGCTGACGTGACTAAGGGCCTGAAGCCCAACACCGACCCCGCACCTCTCGACCCCCGCGTTCAGGCCGAAATCGACTCTCTGCGTAAGTACCGTGAGGGTCTGGAGGACCGTGAACTGCATGAGGTCGCCAAGCGTTACGCCCTCATCGGCAAGAAGGAGGACGAGCTGTTCCCGGTGCTGAAGTCCATGAAGGCCGCCGGTGGCAATGTCTACGACAGCTTTATCGCTACGCTGGACGAGTCCATGAAGCTGGCCGAGGCATCCGGCGCGTTCAATGATATCGGCAAGCACGGCGGCGAAGCCCCGGACGCTTGGACCCGCGCTGAGGCGAAGGCCGCAGAGATCATGAAGTCCAAGAACATCACCAAGGCTCAGGCCATCGACGATGTTCTGCTGAACGACCCCGCCCTGCGTGCTGAGTGCGAAAAGGAGGACTAAGAGCTATGGCAACCTACTTTGGAACCTCTATCAATGAAAGCCCCACCGTCATCCTTGAAGCCGGAGCAAAGCTCGAAAATGTTCAGGGCATTGCACTGGCAATCACCGCTGGCAAGCTGGCAAAGCCCCCTGCTGGCGCGAACGTCATTGGCCTGTCCCCCTGTTCACCAACGATGAGAACGTCGAAGCTGGCGGCTCTCTGACCGTTCAGGTGAAGGATATTGGCAAGTGGGTCGCTGGCGGCGAGATTGCAGTTGGCGATGAGCTTGCTACGGATGCCGCTGGCAAGGCTGTCAAGGCCACCGATGGTGCATTCATCGTCGGCACTGCATTGAGCGCAGCGACCAAGGCTGGCACTGTTATCTCTGTCCAGCTCACCAAGTCCGGCTATAAGCCCAAGGCATCCTGACTGAAAGGAAGGTAAAAACTACATGAGAAACATGAACAGCAACGCCGCGATCATGGCTGCCATTGCGAAAGGTTGGAAGCCCAACCGCTACCTGTCCAACATGAGCATGGCGTTCTTCAACAACAACGCTGACTACGTTGCCACCAAGATTTTCCCCATCTGCCCTGTGCAGAACTCCACCGGCTTCTACTATGAGTTTCTGAAGGGTGATCTGGCCCGCGACAATGTTCAGCGCAAGCCCGCATTCGGTAAGGTCCAGCCCGCAAAGCGCGGCCACACCGACAGCACCTACAAGTGCGAGGTCGATCAGGTCATCACCGGCATCGACAACATCAACGCGCTGGACTACAACCGCTCTGGCGTTCCTACATCCATCGACCCGCGCCGCTCCAGTGTCCGCTTCATCAACGACCAGATGCTCCTGCATCTGGACCTGACCTTTGCCGACAAGTTCTTCAAGACTGGCGTGTGGGCCAATGAGTTCACCGGCCAGTCCTCTGGTCCTGTTTCCGGCAACCAGTTCCTGAAGTTCACCGATGCCAACTTCGACCCCATCGCTTTCTTCGATGCCCGCAAGCGCGAGATTCGTCTGGAAGGCCGCCGCACCCCGAACAAGCTGTGCCTCGGCTATGACAGCTTCCTCGCTCTAAAGCAGCACCCCGACATTCTGGAGCGCGTGAAGTACGGCGGTTCTACTCCCAACCCCGCCACCGTCAACGAGAATGTGCTGGCACAGCTCCTCGGCTTCGATGAGGTCACTGTCCTGATGGCAACCTACAACAAGGCTGAGGAAGGCCAGCCCGATGATATGGACTTCATCTGCGAGAGCGATGGCGCACTGATGTGCTACGTCACCAATAGCCCCCAGATCGATGAGCCTTCCGCTGGCTATATCTTCACTTGGGATATGTTGGGCAACGGCAGCTATATGGCTACTGACCAGTTCGATGGCGAGGGCGGCACTCACAGCGAGTTCGTTGAGGGCTTGATGTCCACCGATATGCGCAAGACCTGTGACGATCTGGCTTGCTATATGTCCAAGTGCGTGTAACGGAGGCAGCGATGAGCTATCTCTGTAAGAAGACCGTCACGCTGTTCGGGAACGTGTATCAGCCGGGAGACATCATCCCGGCTGAAGCTGTTCTCAGCCATCGTGTTCGTGCACTTAGAACCTGTGGCTATATTGCTGATGCACCTGCAAGCGATACCGCTTCTGATGCGGAAAGTCACAAAAGCCCCAAAACCGAAGCCAAAGACCCGACATCAACCACTCATACCACCAAAGGGTCAAACAAGGCTCATACGGCTTCTAAGCGGCCCACCACGAGCGGTAAAGAATAACCAACCCATCTATCCAACAAGGAGCGCACTGTATGGCAAGGAGTTACAACTACGACCCTGCGGCCGTTGCCGAATACGGCAAGGACAGGATGCGGTTTGAGCTTGGTGACACAATGGTCGAGGGCGGGCCCGATACCACTGCACTGACCGATGAGGAAATCGAAGCGGCCATTGCAGCCTACCCGAAGGCGTGGAAAAGGGCAAAGCTGATGCTCCTTGAGAGCCTGTTTCGCAGATTCTCTTATGAGGTCGATACCAAGACAGGCCCGCTCACGCTCTCCCTGCAAGCCCGCGCAAAGCTCTGGAAGGAGATGTACGAAGACCTCAAGAAAGAGGTTGCGTTTAGCTCTGTGTCCATTGAGCAGCCCCCGGACTGCTGTAAAAAGCCACCGTACTTCTATGCTGGCATGATGGAGAACGAAAGGGCAGGGCATGACTGGAGGCACAGGCATGGTTAATGGACAGCTCATGTACCTGCGCCCCGGAAACCTGTACAAAGACTTCATCATCGAACACGGAGAGAGCGACCTGAAAAGCGGTCGCCCTTCTGTTCGTTATGAGGGCGATGGCACAGACTTCCTGCGCGGATGCCTTGCATCGGCCAATGAGGTGGACAAGGCCCACGGCACGGCTGACCACATCATCACCCATGTCATTGAGCAGCGCGGCAAGCCCTGCGCAGAGCGCACCGACAGGCTTATCCTTGGCAACAGGGTGTTCTACATCGTCGATATTGATGATGCTGGCTCGCTCGGCATTGCGACACTGTACTACGCTGAGGAAAGGACGGATGTGAAGTGACCACGCCGAAGAAAGCCTCTGGGCGGCTCAAGATCGTCGTTGACGATACCGTCAAAAAGGTCAATCGGGAAGCCGCATCGAGAGGTACGCGGGCTGTCAATGCCATCCGCAATGCAGAGTTGGAAGTCCTGCGCGGAAAGCGTTCCGGTCGTGTCTACCGCAAGCCGCACACCAAGTCCCACTACACCGCATCCGCACCCGGAGAACCCCCGGCACGAAGAACCGGCAACCTGCGTCTGAACTGGAATGGAACTGTCGAAAGCTCCAGCACCGGCTCAGGTCTGCGGGTTACTGCCGTTCTGGAAAGTCAGGAGCGGTACTCCACCTACCTCGAAAACGGAACCCGCCGCATGGCTCCGCGTCCGTTCAAACAACCGATTTCTGAGAAGGCCATGCCTGAGATCGAACGGATTTACCACGAGAAATATGACTAGGGAGAAAGACAATGGAACTTATCATCAAAGAGAACCGCGCCCGGTTTGATGCCAACGTTATCAAGGCCGGGTATGCCATCTACGGCAAACACGCTTCGTGGGATGAAGGCAAGACTGGAATTGTCACCGCAGTCACAGATACTACCATCGTGGCCCAGTTTCATCCCGGCATCGGCAACATCGTCAACCACTTCATCATCCCCATTGGCGAGGTCGAAAAAGGGGAGTGGGACGTTCGTTGGTCGGAAGACCTCACCACCGTAAACGAGCTGAAGCCGGAGGCGCAGGATGAATCTTGAGAACCTGATTTACAAGCGGCTGTCTGAGGCCAAGAACCTCACCAAGCACTTGACCACGTTCGGCGGCAAGCCCGCTGTATTTACTCCTGAAGCCCCCAGCGATAGAGCCGCCGGATGGGGAACGACCACGCAGTACCCCAGAATCGTGTTCAACTTCGATATGCAGACCGATGGCGAGCGCAAGAGCGCAGGAACGCTCTCCGTTTCTCTGATTTGCCGCAACGACTCCGATGCTGTCCCCGAACTCATCGAGCCGGCAGTCAGGGAGTGCCTGAAGGATGTTCTGCTCAAGGACGACAGCAACACGCTGTATGCGTTCGCATGGGCCAGAACGGACGGATTCTC
>DCCL01000144.1:1939-2616 GCA_002313795.1 Faecalibacterium prausnitzii | reverse complement strand
GCGATATGCTGGAACTGGGCGATTTGAGCCGCGAGGCCCACGAGGAGCTGGGGCGTCTGGCCGCCGAGAGCAACCTGTACTGTCTGGTCACCTATGGTGAGCAGGCCATGCGCACGGCGGTCGTGGCTGCGGCCAAGGGCGTCAAGACCATTCACGTGGACAACTATCGCGAGGCGGCAGACGCCCTGCTGAAGCGTGTGGAACCCGGTGATGCCCTGCTGGTAAAGGCCAGCCGCGGCATGGCACTGGAAAAAGTACTGGAAATTTTCTACGCAGAGCAGAAAGATGCCGAAGAATAACACTTTGGCATGAATTTGGAGACTGAAAAATGATTCGTTTCGCCTTGATCGCCGCGTCGGTGCTGGGGTTTGCACTGACTGCGGCGCTCGGCAATCTGATGGTTCCGCTGCTGCGGGAGCTGGAGCGCTTCCGCCCGGACCGGGCAAAGCCCTCGCAGGAGCCGGAAAAGCCGGCAGAGCAGCCGGTGCCCACACTGGGCGGGCTGTGCCTGATGATGGGGGTTCTGGCGGCAGTGGGCGTTGGCTGGACGGCGGCCTGCGTGGCCCAGCCGGACCTGCTGGGCAGTGAGCGGCTGCTGACCACCCGCCTGCTCATCGGGCTGTTCGGGGCGCTGGCCTTCGGGGCTGTGGGCCTGGCCGATGATGTGGTGCGCCTGC
>DCCL01000144.1:0-1895 GCA_002313795.1 Faecalibacterium prausnitzii | reverse complement strand
CGTGGTGCGCCTGCGCAGCCGCGGCCCGCTGGGGCTGCGGCGCGGCACCCGCCTTGCGCTGGAAGCGGCAGTATCCGCTGCTGTGCTGGTGTTGCTGGGGGCCAGCGGCTGCCTGCCCTGGGGCATTGCCCTGCCGGGCGGACGGTACGTCTCGCTGGGCGGGCTGGCCCCGGTGCTGTGGGGCGTTCTGCTCGTAGCACTGGCCGAGTGTGCCCGCATTGCGGATGGGGCAGATGGCACCGTCTGCGGGGCGGCATTTACCGCAATGCTTGGCCTGATGTGTGCCCAGACACAGCTGGGCTGGTTCCCGCTGGCTGTCTTCCCGGCTGCAATGGCCGGCGCGCTGATGGCTTTTCTGTTGTGGAATTTTCCGCCCGCAAAGCTCCGCCCGGGCAAATGCGGGTGCCTGTTTCTGGCCGGGGCCATCGGCTGTGCGCCGCTGAGCTTCGGCAGCCCGGGGCTGGCAGTGCCGCTGGCACTGCCCTTCTGGCTGGAAGGCGGCATGGTGCTGCTGCAGGCGGTGCATTTCCGCCGCACCGGCAGGCTGCTGTTTGCCGCTGCACCCCTGCACCGCTGGCTGGAAAAGCGCGGAGCAGACGCCATTACGGTGTTCTGCTGGATGTGTGCCTTTGCGGTGTGCGGGCTGGCGCTGGCTCTGGGTCTTGTGCGCATGAGCTGAGCGCCGCATAGTTTGAGAAAGGGAGGGCTGCAGATGGCAACCATCCGACGAAAAAAGAAAGAACCGATCCCGGTGCTGCAGACGAACCCCGGCCCGTGGTCCCGCCTGCTGCTCAACTGGCTGGTCACGCTGGGAGTCATTCTTGTATTTGGCCTGGTGATGCTGTTCAGCGCAAGCTATACCACCGGCTACCTGAGCAAGGGCAGCAGCTTCTATTACATCAAGCAGCAGGCCTTGTGCATGGTGCTGGGCCTTGGCTGTATGGCGGTGTTTTCCTTCATCAACCTGCGCTTTCTGCGCAAGTGCGTGTGGCTGGGCTACCTGCTGGTGCTGGGAATGCTGTTCGTTACCCTGTTCATGGAGCCGCTGAACGGCTGCAAGCGCTGGATCCGTCTGGGCGGCCTGACCGTGCAGTCTTCCGAGGTGGCAAAATTCGAGATGATCCTGCTCACGGCCCATCTGGCAGCCAAAGCTCCCCGGCCGGAGCCGCTGACCCCGGATAAGTGGTGGGTGAAGCTGAGCTTCCCGGACTGGCTCTATGTCCGGGTGTGGAAGCAGCTGGTAGTGCCCATGCTGCCGGTGGTGCCCATCGTTGTGCTGCTGTATCTGGAACCGCACATGTCCGGCATCATTCTGACGGTGGCCATCATGGGCACCATTCTGCTGCTGTCCGGCAGTGGCGGCATCCTGACCTGGGCCGGTGCGATCGCGGCCGGCGGTCTGCTGGAAGTGTTGCTCTCCCATGTGGATTCCATCCCGTACCTGCAGGACCGCCTGGACGGCTGGACGCAGGACCTGAGCAAGATGACCGACCAGACCGTGCAGAGCCTGTACGCCATCGGTTCCGGCGGCCTGACCGGCCTGGGCCTTGGCAACAGCGTGGAAAAGCAGCTCTGGCTGCCGGAAAGCACCAATGACTTTATCTTCAGCGTGGTGTGCGAAGAGCTGGGCTTTGTGGGCGCGGTGCTCATCATCCTGCTGTTTGTGGCCTTTATCGTGCAGGGCCTGCTCATTGCCTACAATGCGGATACGCTGTACGGCACCATGGTGGGCATTGGCATTATGGCCCAGGTGGGCTGGCAGGTGTTCTGCAACATTGCAGTTGTTACCAACACGCTGCCCAATACCGGCATCAGCCTGCCGTTCTTCTCGTCCGGCGGCACCAGCCTGATCCTGCTGCTGGCGGAGATGGGCGTTATGGTGAACATCGGCCGGA
>DCCL01000030.1:10079-10417 GCA_002313795.1 Faecalibacterium prausnitzii | reverse complement strand
CGCCGCGCCGCCTGCATGGGCGGGATGCTCACCGTACTGGACGGTGAGGTGCGTCTGGTGGCTACCACTTGGGAGTGGGCGGAACAGATCGACCACGCCCGTGCCGAGGCCGCCAAAAAGCGGGCCGAAGAGCTGCTGGCCCGCAAGGACCTCGACCGCCGCGAATACGAGATGGCACAGGCCCGCCTCAAGCGCGCCCTGGTGCGCACTTCCATCAAACAGTAAACCATAAAAGCAAAAAACCGGAGCCTCCGCAAAGGAAGCTCCGGTTTTGTCGTATCAGGAAAACGTCAGCGCATATTGGCCTTTTCGATGAGGCTGCGGATGTGGTGGGCCAG
>DCCL01000030.1:0-10018 GCA_002313795.1 Faecalibacterium prausnitzii | reverse complement strand
CCGCCGTTGGGCACGATGATGTCAGCGTTCCGCTTGCTGGGCTCCACGAAGGCCTCGTGCATGGGCTTGACGGTGGTGAGGTACTGGTGCACGACGCTGTCCAGCGAGCGGCCGCGCTCTTTGACGTCCCGCATGATGCGGCGGAGGATGCGCTCATCGGCGTCGGTGTCCACGAAGATCTTGTAGTCGAACATGGCGCAGAGCTCCGGCTCCACAAAGGGGAGGATGCCCTCCACGATGAGGACGGGGGCCGGCTCGATGTGCTGCACCTTGTCGCTGCGGTTGTGGTTGGCGTAATCGTACACCGGGCAGTCGATGGCACGGCCTGCTTTCAGCTCCTGCAGGTGATAGATGAGCAGGGCGTTGTCGAAGGCGTCCGGATGGTCGTAGTTCAGCTTGCAGCGCTCCTCAAAGGGCAGGTCGTCGTGGCGCTTGTAGTAACTGTCGTGGGAGATGAGACGCACTTCGTCCTCCCCGAAACGCTCCTTGATCCGGAGCGCCAGAGTGGTCTTGCCGCTGCCGGAGCCGCCTGCGATGCCGATGATCAGATTGTTCATGTTCCAAAAACCTCCGCGTGCCGATGATTGTGGAAAAATTCCCCGGGTTGGGGTATAATAGGCATATCTTATCCTACATAATAACACATTTCGCTTTGTTTTGACAGAGCCGAAAAGCTGCTGGGAGGCATTTTGATGAAAAAAATCGTTCCTGCCCCATACATCGACCAGACCGAGCGCTGGGTCAATGGCTGCGAGAGCATCAGCACCGTGATGATGCTTCAGGCTGTGGGCATCGACATCGACCCGGATACCTTCATCGCCCGCGACCTGCCCCATGCCCCCTACTGGGAGCAGGACGGGAAGCTCTACGGCCCCGACCCCTGGAACGTCTACCCCGGAGATCCCCACGACCATACCGGCTACGGCTGCTACGCGCCCTGCATCGTCCAGGCTGTCCAGAGCGCACTGGAACATGAGGGTGCAGCGGACAGATTCGAGGTGGTGGATGAGAGCGGCAAGACTGCCGCAGAGCTTTGCAGCTACATCGATAAGGGGATGCCGGTGGTGTTCTGGGCCACGCTGGATTTCCAGCCCGTGCCGGAAAAACGCGACCACTGGCTGCTGGCCGACGGCACCGACTTTGCATGGAAGTGCAACGAACACTGCCTGCTGCTGGTGGGCTATGACGACGAGAATTACTGGTTCAACGACCCGTGGCATAACCACGGCGTCTGCCCTCAGCCCAAACAGTTGGTGGAAGACCGCCACGCGGCACAGGGAATGTTTGCCGTCACGCTCCGCCGGAGAGATGGCAGGTCAACTTTTTGATGCTGCACTATTTTTTGCCTTGTGATAAACCGAAAGGAGCATCATGAAAAAGGAAGAACTTCAGCAGAACATGAAAGACCGGATGCAGCGGGTCGAGGATGGCGGCATCCGTCTCCTCAAAAAGGGTCAGAAAGGCATCGTCCACGCCATTTTCAGCCGCTTCGGGCTGGTGCTCCTGCTGATGCTGCTGCAGGTGGGGGTGCTGTGGAGCATATTCCGCTGGTTCGGCACCCTGCTGCCCCATTACTTCGGCAGCAGCGTTGTGGTGTCTGCCCTCATGCTGGTCTATATCCTCAACAGCCGGATGGACAACAGTGCGAAGATCACCTGGATGGTGGTCATCGCCATCCTGCCGGTGGTGGGCGTGCCCCTCTTCTTTTATGTCAAGAGCAACATCGGCCACAACGCCCTGCAAAAGCGCTCGGCCCAGCTCAGTGAGGAGGCCCGGGAGCTTCAGCCCCAGCCTCTGGCCGCAGCCGAAGCACTGGGCCGCACTGACCCGGGGGCGGCGTCGCTGGCCCGGTATCTTCATGGCAAAGGCGGCGGTTTCTCGGTCTATCAGAATACGAAGACCACCTATTTCCCTGGCGGTGAAGCCAAATTCGCCGAACTGCTGCGCCAGCTGGAAAAGGCGGAGAAGTATATCTTCGTCGAGTATTTCATCATCGATGAGGGGCTGATGTGGGGGAAGATTCTGGAAGTTCTGGCCCGCAAGGCTGCTGAGGGCGTGGATGTCCGGGTGATGTATGACGGCACATGCGAATTTTCCACCCTGCCCCGGGACTACCCCCGCCGCCTCGAAAAGCTGGGCATCAAGTGCCGGGTGTTCGCTCCGGTGCAGCCCTTTGTTTCTACTCACTACAACTACCGCGACCACCGGAAAATTCTGGTCATCGATGGTAAGGTGGGCTTTACCGGCGGCGTGAATCTGGCGGATGAGTATATCAACCATGTGAAAAAATATGGCCGCTGGAAGGATGCCGCAGTCATGCTGGAAGGAGAGGGCGTCCGGACGCTGACCATCCTCTTCCTTGAGATGTGGTGTATCCGCAGCGAACCGGAGTTTGACCGGTTCCTCTCGGCGCCGCCCTATTCGGTTCCCGCAAAAGGCTTTGTGGCACCCTACGGCGACTGTCCGCTGGATGGGGAGCGGGTGGGCGAGATGGTCTATATCGACCTGCTGAACCGTGCACAGAGGTATATCCACATCATGACGCCCTACCTCATTCTGGATGGAGAGCTGGAAACCGCCCTCAAGTTCGCAGCAGAGCGGGGCGTGGATGTCCACCTCATCCTGCCCCATGTGCCGGACAAAAAATTTGCTTATGCGCTGGCAAAGACCCACTACGCCTCCCTGCTGGATTCCGGCGTGAAGATCAGCGAGTGGCTGCCCGGCTTCGTCCATGCAAAGGTCTTCGTGGTGGACGATGAGGAGGCGGTGGTGGGTACCATCAATCTGGACTACCGCAGCCTGTACCATCACTTTGAGGATGCGGTCTGGATGAAAGATACCGACTGCATCCCGGATATCGAGAAGGATTTCCAGAAGACGCTGGGATCCTGCCGGGATGTGGAGCCGACCCGCCAGAGCATCTGGGAGGGAAAGTTCCTGCTCCATCTGGCAGGCATCCTGCTCAAGGTCATTGCACCGCTGCTGTAAAAAATAAACCTCTCCGTTCAGCGAGGACGGAGAGGTTTTGTTTTATGCCGGTCACAGATAATCCTTATCCATGGAGAAGCCCCGGCCGCTGACCTCGGTGACACGGCTCACGATGAGAAAGCAGGTAGGGTCGATGCTGTGAGCCAGCTTTTCCAACCGGGGAAGCTCCCGATTGGAGACGATGCTCAGCAGCACGGAGCTGGGCTCGTGAGTATAGCCGCCCTCGCCGTGGAGGATGGTCACGCCCCGGTCGATGCGCTCAAGGATGGCGGCGCAGATCTCATCTGCCTTGGCGCTGATGATCTTTACCTCCGTGCGGCTGGTGCCCATCAGGAGCATCTTATCCATGACGATGGTGTGGGTGAGGATCATCACGATGCCGTAGAGCACCTGCTGCACCGGGCTGAACACGGCCTGCATCAGGAGCACCGCGATGTCGAAGGCCAGCATGGTGGCTGATACCGGCAGCTTGAACCATTTGTTGAGCACCAGCGGGGGAATGTCCAGTCCGCCGGTGGATGCACCTGCCCGGATGACCAGCCCCAGGGACACGCCGATGCCAAGGCCAGCGAAGATGGTGTTGAGGAAGATGTCTTCCGTCAGCACCCGGCCCGCCAGCATTCCCTCAAATAGGGCGAGGAAGGCCGGGCTGAGGATGCTGCTGGCCAATGTATTGAGGGCAAAGGCCCGGCCCAGCACCACCCAGCCCCAGACCAGCATGGACAGGTTGATGAAGAGCAGCGTTCCGGAGACCGAAAGCCCGGTCAGCCGCCCGATGGCCAGCGCGATGCCGGTGGCACCGCCGGTGATGAGCCCGGCAGGCTCAAGAAACAGGGCAACGGCCAGCGAGTAGAGCGCGTTGCCAAAGACGATGACGGCCCAGTTCCAGACCCGCTGCCGCCAGTGATTGTTTTGCTGCATAATATTTCCCTCCCGTGACACTATCATACCGGAAACCGTCAAAAAAATCCACACCTGCGGGGCGTGGATTTTTTTCATACAGAAGATGAAGCGTTACTCTTCGTCCAGCAGCCGCAGGCCGGCGGTGTCGGTGACGGGCAGGGAGAAGACGATGACGCCGGCTTTTTTGTCGGCGTTGTCCATGATGGATTTCATGATGGCGTTTTTTCCGGCGGTGCGGGTGACGATGAGCACCAGCTCCTTTTCGTTCACGAGGTCGATGCCCATGAACTTGGCGGCACCCTCCATGCCGGTGCCCTTGGCGTGGATGACCGTGCCGCCGCCGGCCCCCGCGGCCCGGGCCGCGTCCATAATGGAACCGGTGTAGCCTTGATTGGCGATGACGAGCAGCAGGTCGTAGCGGGTATCCTTCAAGGTGCTTTCCTCCTTCAGTTCAAGGGTCTGGTGTTCGGTGAGAAACAGCAGGGCACGCTTGCCGCCGATGCTGCTCACCGGTACGGTGAATGCGATGCCGGTGCCCGGCACATCGATCCGCATCTGGCGGCGCAGAGCTTTCTGGATGCGGGGCCAGCTGTCGGCGGTGATGATGGCGAAGAGCACGGCCTTTTCGGCCTTTTCCAGACCGAGGGTGGAGAGGGTCTCCTGCACGGCCGTGCCCGCGCCTACGGTGCGCAGGCTGACATTGACCCCAAAGCTCTCATACAGCTTCAGAAAGGTATCCGTTGTGGGGCGGTCGGTGATGGTGACCAGCCAGTAAAGTGTGTTCACAGCAGCTCCTCCTTACAGCTCGATGATGGCGTCGTCCGGCAGATGGGCCAGCAGGTCGGCAGTGCTCTGCACCGGCTGTGCGGTCTGGACACTGCGGGCCTTCCGGGTCTTGAGCTGAGCCACAAGGCCCATGAGCTGGACGGTGATGAGGGGCGTCATGGCGACCATGGCCACCACGCCGAAGGCATCCGTGACGATATTGCCGCCCACGGCGATGCAGGCCCCCTGAGCCAGCGGCAGCAGGAAGGTGGCCGTCATGGGGCCGGAGGCCACGCCGCCGGCATCAAAGGCGATGGCAGTGTAGAGCTTTGGCACCACGAAGGAGATGCCGATGGCGAAGAGGTAGCCCGGGATGAGGAACCACAGGATGGAGATGCCGGTGAGCACCCGCACCATGGCAAGGCCCACCGAGAGGGAGACGCCTGCCGAGAGGGCCGCGCCCATGGTCCCGGCGGAGATGGCACCGTCGGTGACTTCCTCCACCTGCTTGTTGAGGACATAGACCGCAGGTTCTGCCCGGACGATGAAGTAGCCGATGAGCATTCCGACAGGGATGAGCACCCACCGTCCGGCCTGACTGCCCAGCACCTGCCCCAGATAGTTGCCGGCAGGCATGAAGCCTACGTTGGCACCGGTGAGAAAGAGCACAAGGCCGATGTAAGTATAGGCGAGGCCCACGCCGATGCGGCCCAGCGTCCGCCGGTCGATGCGGAGGGAGACAAGCTGGAAGATGCCGAACATCATGATGATGGGCAGCAGGGAGGTGGCGATCTCTTTGAGGTAGGTGGGCAGGCCCTGACGGAACAGCTGCCACAGCTCCACCGAGTCGCTCACCTCCGGGAGGACAGGTGGAAGATAGGTGCTCTCACTGGCGTTGAAGGCGATGCCGAGGATGAGCACCGCCAGAATGGGGCCGATGGAACAGAGGGCCACCAGACCAAAGCTGTCGTCTGCCGCATGGCGGTCAGAGCGGATGGCCGAGACGCCGACACCCAGCGCCATGATGAAGGGAACGGTCATGGGGCCGGTGGTGACGCCGCCGGAATCAAAAGCCACAGCCAGAAACTCCCGAGGCACGAAAGCTGCCAGCAGGAACACGATGGCGTAGAAAAAGACCAGCAGCCGGGGCAGGGGGATGCCCAGCAGCATGCGCAGAAAGGCCATGACCAGAAACAGGCCCACGCCCGCCGCCACCGAGAGGATGAGGGTCATATTGGGGATGGAGGGCACCTGATTGGCAAGCACCTGCAGATCAGGCTCCGAGATGGTGATGAGACAGCCCAGCAGGAACCCAACCCCGATGATGAGGGGGATGCTGCGGCTTTTGGTGAGCATGGTGCCCACCCGCTCCCCCATGGGGGTCATGCTCATCTCGGCACCCAGGGTAAAGAACATGATGCCCACGATGATCATGGCCGCGCCCAGCAGAAAGCAGAGCAGGATGCTCGGGGAGACCGGCGCGATGCTGAAACAGAGCACCAGCACGATGGCCGCAATGGGGAGAACGGCATGGAGAGCTTCCAGAAGTTTTTCGCGCAGTTTGGGGATGGATGATTTTAAAATGATGTCCACCAGCCTTTCCTGCCCGGCGGTCGGACCGCAGAGCGATGACAGAAATAAGATATGAAATAAGTATACAGAAACAGACAAAAGTCCGTCAACAAAAGACCGGCTAAGATTGACAAAGACATACAAATGTTACAAAAAACTGCCGCTCAACGCTCCTGACAAAACCGGGTGATTTTATCGGGGGCCGAGCGGCAGTCCTGAACTTGATAAGAGGCTTATATGTCCTGCTTGGCGAGGGCGTCAGTGGTAGGGGTGCTGACCACCGGGATGTCGGCGTAGGGGTCGGGCGTGGTATCGACGGGCAGGCTCTTCATGTAGCTGTCCATGGAAGCAGCTACCTTTTTGGCAATGGCAACGGCCTCCACCACGGTGCGGGCACCCATAACGGCGTCGCCGCCGGCGAACACCCCCTCGCGGGTGGTGCTGCCGTCTTCGTTGACGGTGAGCAGGCCCCGCTGGTTGGTCTCGATGCCGGTGGTGGTCTTGACGAGGGCATTCTCCGAGCCCTGACTCACCGATACGATGACGCCGGTGTGGGGGTAGAACTTCTCACTGCCCTCCACCTGGGTGAATCTGCCGTCTTTGCCCCGGACGGTGTCGCGGCAGATGATGCCGTTCTCCCGGATCTCCACCGGAGCCTTGCAGAAGCGGAAGCCCACGCCCTCCAGCTTTGCGTACCGCACTTCGTGCTCCGAAGCGCTGATGCAGTCCTCGTCCCGGCGGGCGTAGCAGGTGACGTGGCGGGCACCGTTGCGGATGGCGGTGCGGGCGCAGTCCATGGCGGAGTTGCCCACGCCGATGACGGCGATGTCGTCTCCCAGCTGGAAGGCCTTGGAGTTGGCCAGATAGTCGATGCCAAAGGCCACATTGCCCAGTGTCTCACCCTTGATGTGCATGGCGTTGGCCTTCCACAGACCGGCCCCGATGAAGACGCTCTTGTAACCGTCCCGGAAGAGGTCGTCGATGGTGATGGTCTTGCCGATGGCAGTGTTGGGCCGGATGTGGATGCCCTTCAGTTCCAGATGGCGGTACTGGAAATCATCCAGCACGCTGTCGGGCAGGCGGTAGTTGGGGATGCCGTACCGCATGACGCCGCCGATCTTATCCCGGGCGTCGAAGATGGTGATGTCGTAGCCCCACCGCGCCAGCAGCACAGCGATGGTCAGGCCGGCAGGGCCCGCGCCTACAACAGCGGCTTTCATGCCGTTCTTCGGCGAGGGGCCGGCGGTCATCTTGTTGGCGTAGGTGGTGGAGATATAGTCCTCGATGATGGAGAAGTGGACGGGGTCGTGGCTGGGCATCCGGTTGCGGATGCAGTGGCCCTCGCACTGATTCTCGTGGTTGCACACGAGACTGCATACGGTGGTGAGGGGGTTGTTCTCAAACAGCATCCGGCCTGCGTCGTCCAGACGGTTGTCCTTCAGCAGGCGGATGACCTCGGGGATGTTGGTGTGGATGGGGCAGCCCTCCTGACACATCGGCTTTTTGCAGCCGAGGCAGCGGTTGGCTTCGTCCAGAACGTGAAGTGCCATGATTCCTCCTTGTGCC
The DNA here is from genome assembly GCA_002313795.1 of Faecalibacterium prausnitzii. Taxonomy (GTDB): domain Bacteria; phylum Bacillota; class Clostridia; order Oscillospirales; family Ruminococcaceae; genus Faecalibacterium; species Faecalibacterium prausnitzii_L. The sequence goes on along the minus strand of DCCL01000030.1, from coordinate 2,224 downwards.
TGCCGGGCAGGCGTGCGTTGTATCCAAGTGACTCTATTATGATACACGAAAAGGGCATCGGCATACAAGTAGGGAAATCATGATTTTTGCAGAAAATTTTCTGTCATTACGTCAAAAAGATATTTTTTTGACGAAGTGGCTCTCCCATGGGGGCAGGCACCGCCCGGCAGAGCGTGCCGAAATCGGAGGCGGTAAGCTGTGCCGCAACGACCCGGGCGCAGGCGTCATCTGTCTCCCGCAGCCGGGTCAGGGAGTGGGAGACCGGCAGAGTGCAGTGTTTCAACAGGGACAGGGCATCTTTCCGCCCGCCCAGCAGATGGAGATAGGGCGGCAGGGCGGGAAGTGCATCGGCAGCCCAGTCCAGTGCGGCATCCATGGCAAGGCGGCGCATCCGGGCCCGGGGATAGCGGACGGTGGTCAGGGTGTCCAGCAGTCCATCATAGGAGACGGCGGTGCGGACGGCGGATTCCAGACGGTGCTCCAGCCCTTCGGAGATGCCCCGCACCTGCGCGAAAGGCGTTTCGCCCCGGCATCCTGCCCGGAGAAGGGTCAGTTCACACCGTCCGGCAGCGGCAAAGTCCGTGTACTGCCCGGCGGCATAAGCTTTTTGATAAAAAGGCAGGACTTCCTCAGGCACATAGGGGGCGAGTGCATCAGCCCCGCCCTCGGCCCAGAGCAGCCGGAGGGCGCTGGCGCTGGCAAACTGCCCGTGGCCGGAGTGGAGGGCTTCGCCATGGTTCGCACCCCGCCGGGGAAGGGGATGGGCCTCCATCCGGGGCGCAAGGCTGCGGATGGCCCGGCAGTATTCCACGGCGAGATTGTTGTTGGGCTGATCCAGCAGTGCCGCTGCCCGTGGGTCGGGACAGACTGCAGCCGCAGCTGCCTGCCGGGCAGCGGCAAAGCTCCGTGCCCCGCCGGACAGCTCAGCCCGCAGGGCATCCCGGTAGGCATCGCTGTCCAGCAGTTCAGCGGCTTTCATCAGAAGGGCAGCGTCCGGGGTCTCGGCACCGAACACAAGACCGTCGCACCCGGCGGCAGCGAGCAGTGCCACCCCCGCCCGGGCAAAGGCTTCGGCTCCGGCACAGGCATGGGGGGCGGGCAGGGCAAAGACAAAGTCAGCCCCGCAGGTCAGCGCCGCCCGGGTGCGGACAGCCTCAGGCAGAAGAGGCAGCGCTCCCCGCTGCACCAGTCCGCAGCTCATGGCGACGGCGATGCGCTCTGCGCCCATGGCCCGGGCCTGCCGCAGCTGCCAGGCGTGGCCGTTGTGGAAGGGGTCGTATTCGGCAATGATACCGGCAAATTTCATGGCGTATCCTCAAAAGTTTGTGAAATATCTGTCAGAGTGACCGGAGAACCGGGCCTGAAAGACTGGATTCTGGGCAGGATGTACAAAAAGGTGGGGGACATTATGACAGGCTTTGCCGCGATTGCGGATTGAAAACCGGCCAACCCTATTATATAATAATTCTAGGAATCTGTAAAATTCTGCCCCTTTGGGGGCGGACAAAAACATATTTGGAGGCAACAAGAAGATGAAAGTTCTGGTTATCAACTGCGGTTCTTCTTCCCTGAAATATCAGCTCATCGATATGGACGGCGAGAAGGTGCTGTGCAAGGGTCTGTGCGAGCGCATCGGCATGGAGAGCAGCATGATCACTCATGAGGCCAACGGCCACAAGGCTACCACCCCGGCTATCTTCCCCACCCACACCGAGGCTTTTGCTGAGGTCGTGAAGAAGATGACCACCGGCGACGGCAAGGTCATCAACGATGTGAGCGAGATCAACGCCATCGGCCACCGTGTCGTCCACGGCGGTGAGAAGTTCAAGGCCAGCTGCCTGATCACCGATGATGTCATCGAGACCATCCGCGAGCTGAGCCCCCTGGCTCCTCTGCACAACCCCGCAGGCATCTTGGGCATCGAGGCCGCACGCAAGGTGTTCGGCAACGTCCCCATGGTCGCAGTTTTCGATACTGCTTTCCACAGCACCATGCCTCCGAAGGCTTATATGTACGCCATCCCCTACGAGTACTATGAGAAGTACGGCGTCCGCCGCTACGGCTTCCACGGCACCAGCCACAAGTATGTTGCTCACAAGGCCGCTGAGTATCTGGAGGAGCCCATTGAGCGCCTGAAGCTCATCACCTGCCATCTGGGCAACGGCTCTTCTATCGCCGCTGTCGACCAGGGCAAGGTCATCGATACCTCCATGGGCATGACCCC
>DCCL01000127.1:8469-21378 GCA_002313795.1 Faecalibacterium prausnitzii | reverse complement strand
GAGGGCGTCATCAAGGTCATCCGGCTCTGGTAAAAAACGATAGAAAACAGCAAAGACCTCTCTGCACGGCATGGCCGCAGCAGAGAGGTCTTTTTATATCCTGATTTTATATTACAGGGATGAGACGGACATCAGTCGAACAGGTCCTGGAACAGACCGCCGAGGCCGAAGAAGCTGGAAGCTTCCTTCTTCTTCTGGACGCCCACAGAGCCGGTGTAGACCTTGCAGGTGTCTTTGCGGCCCTCGGAAGAGGTGGCAGTGATGATGGCTTCGCCGTCGCCCACAGCGGTGACAAGGCCGGTGGAGTCAACGATGGCGGCAGCAGGGTTGCTGCTGGTCCAGGTGATGGGAACAGATGCGGGGTTGGCCACGGCTACGCTGGCGTTCAGCTTGCCCTGTGCACCGATGCTCTCCAGATACAGGCGGGACTCATTCAGGGTCACACGGCCGATGTTGTTCTGGACGGTAACGGTGCAGGTCAGAGTGCCGCTGCGGTAAGTGGTGGCGTAGATGGTGGCAACACCCTCCTGATAGGCAGTCACGTTGCCGTTGCGGTCAACAGAAGCCACAGCGGGGTTGGAGCTGCGCCACTGGGAGATGCCGTCAAAGTCGGCGGCCTCGCTCAGATACAGCTGGGCACGGGGCTGGGTGTTGTTGTACTCGATGTCCATGTAGAGGTAGCTCTTGTTCAGCCGACTGCTCTTGTCCTTGGTGACATAGACCAGGCAGCGGCCCACAGAGCCGCCGTCCGAGCGGACGGTGATGATGGCAGAACCCTGGCTCCAGCCGGTGACACGGCCGTTGGAATCAACGGTGGCGACGCTGGTGTTGCTGCTGCTCCAGGTGAGGGTGCTGTAAAGGTCCTCGACGTACTGCACCGTCAGGTAGTCGCTGACGCTGGAACTGCCGGAAGGGATGGTCAGATACATCTCATCACAGTTCAGGTAGATGTAGCCATAACCACTGTAATTGTCATAGTAATATGTATCGGTGTCCCAATCGTAATAACCGTAGTCGGCAAAGCTGGTGAGGGGAGCAGCGACTGCAGTGACAAAGACCAGAGCAGAGGCGGCTGCGAGAGAAAGCAGTTTTTTCAATTTCATGTGCGGAGCTCCTTTCGACCTTCTGAAAAACAGAAGATATCCTAAATAGTTCTTTATCAGAATACACCTACAGGGGGCGTAATTCCAGTATTTTGAGAAAATGTTCCGCTATTTTGTGAGAAACGACAAAATAAAGCGGACGGATTTTGTTATTTTGCCAACAATGGAAAATCACTTGCTCTGTTGGTCCAGAAGGCCTGCGGTGAAATGCAGGGCATGAGGCTGTAGAGAAGGAAGGCGGCATGACGGAAAGAACGTCCGAGTGGCTCGGGGCCTTCCGAAAGCGCGGTCATAAAGGAAGAGTGCTTTTCTGTGGGCATCATAAGGTGTCTGGAAATAGAATACACCGGGATGTGCAACGAATGTGCAACGAAATCGCAGAAAAAGGGGGGATAGAATTGAAAAGCAGCCCGGCCGGGCGATATAATAGGGTATCAAAACAACGAGGTGGCTTTATGGAACAGAATACCCTTGCCCGTCCGGGCTTCTCCCTGACCGGGACGGCGCTGAAGCGCATCGCCTGCCTGTCGATGCTCCTTGACCACATGGGCGCGGCTCTTCTGGAAAACGGAGTGTTCCGGCAGGGTGTGCCGGAGACCGCACAGGGAGAGGCCCTTGCATGGCTGGATATCGGCCTGCGGATGGTGGGACGGCTGGCGTTTCCCATCTACTGCTTCCTGCTGGTGGAAGGGTTCCTCCACACCCACGACTTCAAAAAATATGCGCTGCGGATGCTGGGCTTTGCCCTCATCAGCGAGCTGCCCTTTGACTGGGCGTTTTTCTCCGGCATCTGGTGGGGCCATCAGAATGTCTATTTCACCCTGCTGCTGGGCCTGCTGGCCATGAAGGCACTGGATACATACCAGACCGAAAACGGTATGCCAGCGCTGAAGGGCATCCTCGGGGCCGCAGCCTGCTTCGCCGCAGCCGCCGTCATTCGCTGTGACTATGATGTGCTGGGCATGGCCCTTATCGTGGCGCTCTACCTTGCCCGGGGCAGCCACAAGGGCCAGTGCATCGCAGGAGCGGTCTTTTCTCTCTTCGAGCCGGTGGCCCCGCTGGCATTCCTGTTGGTGTGGCACTATAAAGGAGAACGGGGCCGCTGCTCCCGGGCGGAACAGCTGGCCTTCTACTGGTTCTATCCGGTGCACATCTTCCTCCTTGGTGCCATCACAAATCTGGTCATCTGCCGCTGAAACGGGCCGGATAACCGAAAATTGTAAAAACCTGACACAAAATTACAACATAAAATGCGAGAAACTGGCGCTTTTTTCTCAAAATTATGCTATAATAAGGCACAGGAAGAGCGAAAATAGGATCAGGAGGTTCTACCAATGAAGATCATTCGTGCAAAAGACTATAAGGATATGTCCCGCAAGGCGGCAAACATCATCTCCGCGCAGATCATCATGAAACCCAACTGTGTGCTGGGTCTGGCCACCGGCGGCACCCCTGTGGGCGCTTATGCTCAGCTGGTGGAGTGGTACAACAAGGGCGACCTTGACTTCTCGGAAGTGACCACCGTCAACCTCGATGAGTACCGCGGCCTGCCCAAAGAGCACCCCGAGAGCTACTGGAGCTTCATGCACAAGAACCTGTTCGACCATGTGAACATCCGCCCCGAGGCCATCCATCTGCCCGACGGCACCAACCCCGATGCCGCAAATGCCTGCACCAAGTACAATGCGATCATCCACAGCGTGGGCGGCATCGACCTGCAGCTGTTGGGCCTTGGCCCCAACGGCCACATCGGCTTCAATGAGCCGGGCGAGGCATTTGAGCTGGAGACCCACTGTGTGGACCTGACCCCCGCCACCATCGAGGCCAACAAGCGCTTCTTTGACGGCAACGAAGACCTGGTGCCCAAGCAGGCTTACACCATGGGCATCAAGACCATCATGCAGGCCCGTAAGGTGCTGGTGGTGGCCAACGGTCTGGCAAAGGCCAAAGCGGTCAAGGATGTCGTGAGCGGCCCTGTGACCCCCGAGTGCCCGGGCTCCATCCTGCAGATGCACCCCGATTGCACCCTCGTGGCAGACGAAGAGGCCCTGAGCCTGCTCTGATGCCCGGAAAGGACACTGCGAATGGACGAAAAAGAAAAGCAGATGGAACAGACGGTAGGAGAGCAGGAGGAAAAGCAGAGCGCTGCCCCGCAGGACTACAGTCGCTACATGGGCACCCTGAACCGCATCTACCGCCGGAACAATAACCCGAAAAAACGCAGACTCAACGACGGCATCAGCTCCCTGAAAAAGGGCCAGCAGCCTGCTGCTGCACCGGAACCGGGAAAGAAAGACAAAAGCTTCTTCGTTGTGGCGGGCGGTGCCATCGTCCTGATGGCGATCCTCTATTTCATCAAACTGCTGTAGAATAAGAAAAGTCTCCTGTCCGGTGTGAATGCTGCGCCGACAGGAGATTTTTTCTGTGTGGATGCTTGACAATTTTTCGACCGGTATGCTATCATAAGTTGAAAATTGAATGTGATCCTGACCGCGGCCACCGGGCTGCGGCACCAGAGTGTTCAGGACACCGCCGTAGGTACGGCACATCTCGGATGTGCTATAAGGCGATGTCTTGGGCACCTTTTTCTTTTTCAGAGGGAGGAAACAGAATGGAACACGACTTTGACACGGCACCGGTGAAAAAGCTGGTGTGGCAGCTTGGGGTCCCGGCCATGCTGGCGCAGCTGTTCAATATCCTGTACAGCATCGTAGACCGCATCTATATCGGCCATATGCCGGAGGGAGCGGAGATCGCGCTGGCAAGCATCGGCATCTGCTCTCCGGCGTTTACCGCCATCACCGGCTTTGCCTCTCTGGTAGGCGTGGGCGGCGCGGCCCTCATGAGCATCTCGCTGGGTGAAAAGAACCGGGAGACTGCACAGCAGGCGATGAACAATGCACTGCTCCTTTTCCTGTTCTGCTCTGCCATCGTGACAGCGGCACTGCTGGTGTTCCGGAAGCCCTTTTTGTATCTTCTGGGCTGCAGCGATGCCATGTACCCGACGGCAAGCGCCTATTTTACCATCTACTCGCTGGGTACGGTGGCGGTGATCTGCGGCACGGGTCTGAACCGCTTCATTATGGGGCAGGGCTGTGCCCGGCAGGGAATGCTGTCGGTGGTCATCGGTGCACTGCTGAACATTGCGCTGGACCCCATTTTCATCTATGCACTGCACATGGGCGTGGCAGGCGCAGCGCTGGCGACGGTGCTCTCGCAGTTCGGTGTGCTGGTCTATGTGCTGGCTGTTCTGAGCCGCCCGGATATGACCATCCACATCGGATTCGGAGGGTACAGCGCTGCGCTCTGCAAAAAGATCCTCAGCATCGGCAGCATGCCGTTTTTTATCGTAGTATTGGATAACCTGCTCATCGTCCTGCTGAATGCTATGCTGCGAAAATACGGCGGTGCTCTGGGCGACCAGTATATCTCCTATGCCGCCGTGGTGCAGAGCGTGATGGTGGTGGCCATCTGCCCGGCAGAGGGCCTGACCAGCGGATGTGCGACCCTGTTCAGCTACTATTATGGGGCCGGCAGCTGCCGACGCATCGTGGAGAGCTTCCGCTATGTGCTGCTGTACACCGGGCTGTATCTGGGAGTGCTGACTCTTGCCATCGTAGCTGCGCCGGAGGTGTTCGTGCGGCTTTTTCTCAGCGACCCGGAAGCCGTCGCTCAGGCTGCTGTTTTTACCCGGCGGTACTGCATGGGCTTTGTGTTCGTGGCAATACAGTTCGCCTTTGTGGATGGCTTCACTGCCATGGGGATGGTGCGGGAAGCAGTGCCCATCTCGTTTGTCCGCAAGGGTCTGTATATCATTGCAGTGCTCCTTCTGCCGCACATCCTGCCGCTGGAAGATATCTTCTATGCCTGCCCGCTGTCGGACTGCATCGGCGGTTCCTTCACACTGGTGATGTACCTGCTGGTACTGAAAAAGAGACTGGCCCGGACGATGGAACGGAGGGCAGGGAATAAAGCAGAGACGCCTGCCGCCCTGTAAACAGCAAAAGACCGAAGACACGGCCATGACGGCAATGTCTCCGGTCTTTTTATGCGTTACAGGATTTCTGCAGCAGGATCAGATATCCTATCAGACGTTCTCGGTCAGGAACTTCTCCACGGCCTCAATGGCTGCGGCTTCGTCCTCGCCCTCGGCGGTGACGGTGATGGTCTCGCCCTGGCGGATGCCCATGCCCATCACGGCCATCAGCTTGCGCATATCGCAGGTCTTGCCGTTCTTCTCGATGGTGATGGTGCTCTTATACTGCTTGGCCAGCTTGACCAGCAGGCCGGCGGGGCGTGCGTGGACGCCGAGTTCATCTTTGATGGTGTACTGGAACTGTTTCATGGGTCGGTTCTCCTTTTTGTGTGGATGGGTCGGATGGAACGATCAGACTGCGCTCTCGTAGTCCAGCATGAACTGGGTGATGCCGTCCATGGCCAGCTCGCGCGGGTCGAGCTTCAGCTTGCCCTCGCGGATCTTGTTGTAGCTGATGGGCATATACTGGTGCAGCATATTCATGGGGATGGGGTACTCGCGCAGGTTGTCGAACAGTTTGTTCATGGCAGCGACCACCTCGGGCTGGCCGATGTAGTAACGGGCACGGTCGGAGTAGCTGTACTTGCGGCACTGTGCCAGATGCTTCTCGTCGCCGTGGTAGTGCTTCTCCCAGTTTGCAGGGGAGGCCAGCATGACCTTGTCCAGAGTCTCGATGAAGTTGGCGCGCTTCTCCTCGGGGACAAGCTCCTTCTCCATCATGCTCAGGGAGAACAGGGCCTCGCGCAGGCCGAAGGTCAGGGCCGGGCCCACCTTCAGGATGGCAATGCCGTCCGTGACCATGTTGTAGAGGTCTTCAGCGGTCTGGTAGTCGGTGGAGTGGCCCTCGAAGCAGATATCGGGGAACTCCTTCAGGGCGGCGCAGAGGTCAACTGCAGCGGCAGGATTATAGTCGAACACCTGATCGTCGCCGAACTCCACGCCGGGCTGGACGACCACAGCGATGACGTCCTTCATGCCGTCACCCACGCCCTCTTCGGTCCAGACGCGCTGGTAGGTGGAAACAGTATCACGGAAGGCATCCGGGCTGGTGACAGCCAGAGTGTCCTCGGCCTCAGTGGCACCGCCGGGGATGGGCACTTCGCTGCCGATGACGAAGACCGGGCGCATGGCGTCGGGCTTCTCTGCCTTCAGTTCGTTGTAGCCCTTCATGGCAGCCTTGTACAGCTGAGCGCCGCGGCGTGCGATGACCTCGGTCTTCAGCAGACCTTCGGGGTCGTCGGCCACCTTCATGCTGGTGTCCAGATGAATTTTGGTGAAGCCTGCGCGGGCGTACTCATACACCAGCTCAACGGAGTTCTTCATAGCCTCGGCCTCGGGCAGCTTCTGCCAGGTCAGGGGGCCAAGATGGTCGCCGGCCAGGATCATCATGTTCTCGGGCAGATTGATGTCTTTGGCCATCTTGAGCACCATCTGATAGAAATCAGCGGGCTTCATGCCAGTGTAGCCGCCAAACTGGTTGACCTGATTGGCGGTGGCTTCGATCAGGACAGGGATATTGCGCTCCTTGGCGCGGCGCAGTGCGATCTCAATGACCAGTTCATTTGCGCTGCAATAAGAAGGAATGCCGCAGCGGATGCCCTGGCGGCGCTTGTCCATCATTTCCTGAAGCGGATGTTTCATTTCTGTTTTCTCCTTTGTGTTGCCGTGGGTTTGGTTTTGCCGGAATCAAAAGCTGTTTTCATGAGCAGGGTGCAGCGGACGACGAGAACCTGTCGGGTGGTGTGCAATGCTTATGAAAGCGGCTTTTTATAGTTTGGGCTGGCCCATGCAGTAGGTCTGCAGGACGTCATAGTTGTCTTCCAGTACCACGAGGTCAGCATCCTTGCCCACCTGGATGGAACCCTTGCGGTCGTCCAGATGCAGGCAGCGGGCCGGGTTGATGGTGCAGGAGTTCAGAGCATAATTGAAGGGAACCAGAGCCTCTTCCACCAGAATGCGCAGGCCCTTGTTGATGTTCAGAGTAGAACCTGCCAGACCGCCGGTAGAGGTCAGGTGAGCGCTGCCGTCGGGGTAGATGACGATCTCATTGCCGCCGAACAGGTACTTGCTGCCCACAGGAGTTCCCTTGGCCATCAAGGCGTCGGAGATCATGATGGCGTAGTCCGGGCCCTTGCTCATGAAGTAGTTGTTCAGGGCAGCGGGGGTGGAGTGGCAGCCGTCGCAGATGATCTCACCATACATGGTGCGGATGCGGTAGGCTGCGCCCACCAGACCGTTGGCACGATGGTTGAAGGGAGACATACCATTATAAACATGGGTCATGGAACGGGCACCGTTGGCGTAGGCCATGACAGCCTGCTCGTAGGTGGCACCGCTGTGGCCGATGCTGACCACGATGCCCTGAGAAGTCAGATAGCGGGTCAGGGCAAAATCCTCGTCGTGCTCGGTGGCGAGGGTGACATAGCGGATGTGGCCCCGGGCAGCTTCCTGATAGTGCTTGAACTGCTCCACGGTGGGCTTGACGATATACTGGTCCGGCTGAGCGCCCTTGTACTTCATGTCGAGGTAGGGGCCCTCAAAGTGGATGCCCAAAATTTCGGCACCGTCGTAGCCGCCCTCCATGACGTTTGCCACGTTGGTGACGGCGTTGGTCAGGACCTCCACGCTTTGGGTGATGGTGGTGGCGAGGAAGCTGGTCACGCCCTCCGAGACGATATGCTCGGCCCAGTAGCGCAGGCCCTCTTCGTTGGCGTCGTTGGTGTCGAACTCGTAAGCACCATGGCAGTGGATATCCATGAAGCCGGGAACGATGCGCTTGTCGCCGTAATCATCGTCCACATCCTTGGTGCCATAGGGCAGAATGCCGGTGATCTTACCGTCATTGACCTCAATGGCAGCAGGGGTGAACTGGTCTGCGATCCAGACTTTTTTGCTTTGTATTACCATTTTAGATGCCCTCCTTCTGGGGTATGTATGTTGATTTTATTATAACGCAGGGGTTCGGAAAAATATTTACAATTTTCAATCGATTTGTTATTCCTTTCGGCAAAAAGCAATAAAAATTCCTGAAAAAACGGCCTGCGGAGCCGGGAAAGACCGGATGGTTTGTATTTTTCAATCAAAAAGTTATGGCTTTCAGTTACCCCCTTGTTTTCTGCGGTTTGAATGTGATATAACAAACTCAAAGAGACATTTCCCGTCCGGATGGCTCTGCTTGGAAATTCAGAAAAAGTCATCAACCTGTAGGAGGTAGAAAAAGCGATGAGCATTTTTAATCTGACCGATGAGAAGATGAAGGAGACGTCTTCCACCTTCACCGCCCATGAGATCTATCAGCAGCCTGCGACCTGGCGTAAGACCTGCGCCCAGCTGGCCGCCTGCAAGGACGAGCTTCAGGCTTTTATCGATCAGGTCGTCAAGCAGGATGATTATGACATCGTTCTGACCGGTGCCGGCACCAGCGAGTTCGTTGGCAACTCCCTGTTCCAGGCCCTGAACCCCAAATATAACTTCAAGGTCAAGTCCTACGCTTCTACCGACATCGTGCCTTCTCCCGAGAACTTCCTTTCCCGCACCAAGCCCACCCTGCTGGTGAACTTCGGCCGCTCTGGCAATTCTCCCGAGTCTCTGGGCAACGTGGAGGCCGCTGAGGTCGTCTGCCAGAACCTGTATCACCTGTTCGTCACCTGCAACCACGAGGGCACCCTGTCCAAGCTGGCAAACAGCCGCCACAACTGCTTCGCCATCAACCTGACCCCCGAGACCCACGACCAGTCCTTCGCTATGACTTCCAGCTACAGCAACATGTATCTGGCAACCTATCTGGCCTTCAATCTGGACAAGCTGGATGAGATCACCGCCGAGGTCGAGAAGCTCTGCGTGGCCGGCCAGCACTTCCTGGATGACCAGTTCGGTCTGGCACAGAAGATCGTGGACGAGTTCGATTACAACCGCATCGTTTATCTGGGCAACATCGGCCTGAAGGGCGTGGCTCAGGAGTCCGCACTGAAGACTCTGGAGCTGACCGCAGGCAAGGTCGCCACCATGTATGACTCCGAGCTGGGCTTCCGCCATGGCCCCAAGTCTATCATCAACGATCAGACCCTGACCGTTGCCTACCTGAGCGATGACGAGTACCGCCGCCGCTATGAGCTGGATCTGGTCAAGGAGATGGCTCACCAGCGCAAGGGCAACAAGATTGCCGTCGTCTACAACCACGACTGCGAGGGCATCGAGGAGCTGGCAGATTATCCCATCCAGATCAAGATCGGTCAGGATATGGAGAACGTTCTGCTGGGTCTGGACTTCATCCTGTTTGCACAGACCATCGCTCTGATGAAGTCTCTGTCTCTGGGCATCACCCCGGATAACCCCTGCCCCACCGGTGAGGTGAACCGTGTCGTCAAGGGCGTGACCCTGTATCCCTACACGCTGAAGTGAGGAAAATATAGCAGTTTGCGTTTTTGACGCACAAGCAACATCCGCAAACTGCATATCGCAAATATGCCGTCTGGTGAGGTGTTATTTGTGAAAATTGCGATAAAAACGCTGTAAATTCAGGAGGGCAACGAGTATGATCGGTTTGGTAGTTACCGGCCACGGCCATTTTGCAGAAGGCATCCACACCTCTGCGCAGATGATCGCGGGCGAGAATGATTATGTCCGCTACATCAACTTTGAAGAGGGGATGACTCCCGAACAGCTGGCCGTCAAGTTCAACGCAGCCTTTGACGAGTTCAAGAGCTGCGACGGCGTGGTGGTGCTGTCCGACCTGCCCGGCGGCTCTCCCTTCAAGACTGCTGTGGAGTGCAAGTATGCACGTCCTGAGCAGAAGATCGAGGTCATCGCAGGCACCAACCTGCCCATGATCGTCACCGCCGTGACCATGCTGGACATGGAAGACGACCCCCGCTCTCTGGCAGATGAGCTCATCGAGACCGGCAAGGACTGCATCGCTCTGTTTGAGCTGGAAGCTGCCACTGCCGAAACTGAATCTGAAGAAAGCGATGGAATCTAAAACATGACGATCAACTGGGAAGTAATCATCTGGACCTGCATCACTCTGGCCGTGCTCATGAGCATCATCGGCCTCATCCTCTACGGCATCTCCGCAAAGAATATGCGGAACAAGCGCAAGGAACTGAGCGAGGTGCACACTGATTTAAAGGTCGGTGTCCGCATCATGTTTGCTGGCGGCGTCTACGGCAAAGTGGTGGAGATCCCCAATGAGGACACCCTCCGGGTGGAGGTGGCCCCCAAGGTTATTATCACCATCTCCCGCTATGCAGTCCAGAGCTTGCTGAAATAAGAAGTTGTTTTCGTAAGCAGAGTGCGCTGGACGACGAGAATTTTTGCTCTCAGACAAGGCGGTTTTTCGCAGCAATCCTGACGGATTGCAAGGAAAAGCAACGCAGGATGGAAGCAAAAAGGCCGTTCGGACGGGGTGCAATGCTTATGAAGACGGCTTCTAAGTCAGCATTCCCGTATCAATTCACTTTACCTTTCTTTCAATCGTGCAGCACCCCCGCAGCAGCCAGAAGGCACTGCGGGGGTGCTGTGCTTTTATCGGAAAACAGAACAAAAAAAGCAGGGGCCGGTGCCCCCGGGAAAGGCATCAGTCCCTGCTGAAAAACATATGTTAGGTTGAAAGAAAAGCTCAGGCTTTGCCGTTGCTGCCGCAGACCAGGATCTTGCTCTTCACATACTCCTTGACGTACTCGCGGCCCACAGCATTGTACTTCTTCGGGTCGAAGGCATCGGGGTCCTTGGCCAGGTATTCCTTGACGCCCTTGCTGAATGCAATGCGCAGGTCGGTGGCGTAGTTGACCTTGCACATACCGCGTGCAACGCACTCACGGACAGCGTCATCCGGCACGCCGGAGGTGCCGTGCAGCACCAGAGGAACGGAGACGACCTTGCGGATCTCGCTCAGGCGCTCCATGTCCAGCTTAGGGATTCCCTTGTACACGCCGTGTGCAGTGCCGATGGCCACAGCCAGAGAATCGACACCGGTGCGCTCTGCGAACTCAGCAGCTTCAGAAGGAACGGTGTAGCCGTTGCCGTTGCCGCCGTCCAGGTCGTCTTCCTTGCCGCCGACTTTGCCCAGCTCAGCTTCCACCGGGATGCCGGCTGCATGGCAGGCGCGGACGACAGACTTGGTGATCTCGATGTTCTCTTCGAACACATGGTGAGAACCATCGATCATGACGGAGGTGTAGCCTGCACGGAATGCCTGCATGGCCAGCTCGTAGCTGCTGCCGTGGTCCAGATGCATCACAACGGGGACGCTGGCCTCAGAAGCGGCAGCGGCCACCATGGCATGGAACATGGCAGGGGAAGCGTACTTCAGGGTGCCCGGAGTGGTCTGGACGATGACGGGAGCGCGCAGCTCCTCGGCAGCGGCGATGATGGCCTGCACCATCTCCATGTTTTCAGCATTGAATGCGCCGATGGCGTAATGGTTCTTCTGCGCGTCGAGCATCAGTTCTTTGGTCGTAACTAAAGACATAGTAAAACCTCCTGAAACCTTACCTTTTATCAATCACCCTCAGAAACTGCTTCCAGAAGCAGGACACACCGTCCGGTACGCCTCGCCTGTCAGAAACAGCTCCTTAATGTTAAGGGTTTAACGATTCACCTTTATTATAGATAGTCTTGTCTAATTTGGCAAGAGCAAAAAACGGTAAAGGGTTTGTCATTTGCGGTTGAAAAGGGGATCAGAGGGCACTCTGGCAGTTCTGCTTGACAAATTCGCTGGGGGACATGTGGTACTTCATATTAAAAGACTTGGAGAAATAGTGGATGGAGCTGTAACCCAGCCGCAGCGAGATCTCGCTGATGGTGTAGCGGTTTTCAAGCAGCATCTGACAGCTCCGTTCCAGCTTTTTGTCGTTGATATATTTTTTGGGGGATTGGTCCACCGAGTTCTTGAACAGCAGCTGCAGAGCGGAGCGGGAGAGCGAAAAATGTTCGCAGATCTCCGGGATGGTGAGGGGGTCGTAGATGTTGTCATCGATATAGGCGATGATGCGGTCGAACAGCTCATCCATCGCACTCTGGTGGGCGGTGCTGCTGCCCTGAGTCATGGGGGAGGCGTAGGTGCCCTGCAGAAGCCGGATGACCGTTTCGGTCAGCAGGCAGAGCATGAGGCTGTTCATATAAGGAACGCCGGTGGTACTCTCCCGGACGAATGCCTTTAATAAGGTATTGATCTTCTGGTCGTAGTGGAACACCCGGTTGATGAGGGCATCGTACCAGACATCCCGCTCCACAGGGGTCAGGTTGCGCATATCGAAGAGGATGGTCATATAGGATGCACCGTGATCCTCGTCGGTATACTGGGTGTGGAACTGCCCGGGGCCGTAGATCATCAGGTCTTTTTCCTTGAGCTGGTAGAGCACACCGTCCACTTCGGTCTCAAGCTCACCGGTGTCCACATAGGTCAGTTCAAAGAAATCGTGCCGCTCACCGTTGAAGCAGTAGTTCGCAGTGCGGATGCGGTAGTAGTAGCCCAGAATTTTCTGGATCTCGATGCGGGGAAGGACAGCCAGAAATTCATATTGAGAGGGAAAATCGGTGACGTGAAGAGAGTAACTGCTGTCGGCAAAGAGATCGTATTCCAGTTTCTGCGTCGTGGACACCACGGCAAAATAGACGTTCGGCTTGATGTGGATGAGCCGGTTCATGGCGAACTCCTCCACATCGGCGGTCTCAGCCGTGTGGGATACCAGAAGCACACCGATGCCGTCCTTTACCTGAAGGTAGGTGTCGCAGTTAAAACAATAAAATTGCGAGACGTAGCGGCGGGTG
>DCCL01000127.1:0-8420 GCA_002313795.1 Faecalibacterium prausnitzii | reverse complement strand
AATGTTCGTATTCTATGGGCTGGTGATAGACAGAACCGTAATCCAGAAAACTGTCGTTGGAAGTTTCGCGTTGCATTTAAACCCCTCCTTCCTGAGAAGTATAACATTTTTTGGGCAGATTTACTAGTCTTATTTCGACTTTTTTGGTAGATTGTAATGAGAAGCACTGAATTTAACCGATTTTTAGAAACAGTTTGTTAAAAAATATAAAGACATTTGTTCAAATATGGCCTATAATGTAGGTACTCTGAATTGGAAACTCAGACAAAAAACTCAAGGAGGATTTGAGAATGCCGAACATTGTTCTTACGCGAATCGACAATCGTCTGGTTCATGGTCAGGTGGCAACGCAGTGGTGC
Source organism: Faecalibacterium prausnitzii (assembly GCA_002313795.1). Lineage (GTDB taxonomy): Bacteria > Bacillota > Clostridia > Oscillospirales > Ruminococcaceae > Faecalibacterium > Faecalibacterium prausnitzii_L. The sequence continues at coordinate 8,061 of DCCL01000127.1, read as the reverse complement.
GGCTCCATCGGTGCAAACCTTATTCTGGTGGCCAATGACGAAGTGGCTGGCAACAGCCTGCGTCAGGGCCTGATGAATATGGCTGCTCCGGCCTACGCAGCAATGCGCTACTGGACCATCCAGAAGACGATCGACACCATCCACAAGGCCAGCGCCAAGCAGCTGATCTTCATCGTCTGCGAGAACCCGCAGGATGTCGTCAAGCTGGTGGAGGGTGGCGTTCCCATCAAGAAAGTCAACATTGGCAACATGCACATGGCGGAAGGCAAACGCCAGGTGGCAGGCTCTGTTGCAGTTGACGACGCTGATGTGGCCGCATTCAAGCGGCTGCAGGAGCTTGGTGTGGAGCTGGAGATCCGCCGCGTTCCTACCGAACACGCTGAAAACATCGAAAAGCTGTTCAAGTAAAGCTTCTGGGTGCTTTCAAAAATACTTGAAAAAGGAGTATTTATTATGGGCTTTAGTGCACTTCAGATCATTCTGGTCTTTGTGTGGGTGTTCATCGTCGCCATCGACCAGTTTGATTTACTGGAATCCCTGTACCAGCCTATCGTTTCCGGTGCTGTCATCGGTGCGATCCTGGGCGACCTCCCCACTGGCCTGATCGTCGGCGGTACCTACCAGCTGATGACCATCGGCAACATGCCTGTCGGCGGCGCTCAGCCGCCAAACGCAGTCATCGGCGGCGTCATGGCTACCGTGTTTGCGATCTCCTCTCATCTGGATACCACCGCTGCTGTCGGTCTGGCAGTTCCTTTTGCTCTGATCGGCCAGTACATGGTCACCTTCCTGTTCACCGCTATGTCCCCCATGATGTCCGCTGCCGACAAGATGGCTGAGAAGGGCGACACCAAGGGCATCGTTCGTCTGAACTATCTGGCAATGGCTCTGCTGGGCGTGCTGTTCGCCATCGTCTGCACCCTCGGTATGCTGGGCGGCTCCGCAATGGGCACTACCCTGAGCAATCTGGCCGAGAAATACGCATGGATCATGGCTGGTCTGGGCGCTGCTGGCGGTATGATGCGTTTCGTCGGCTTCGCAACCCTGCTGCGCATCATGCTCTCCAACGAGTTCTGGGGCATCTACTTTGCTGGTTTCGCTCTGGCAACCATCATCGGCTACATCCCCGAGCTGTCCGGTTCTGCTCTGCTGCTGATCGCATTCGTTGGTGTTGCGATCGCTCTGTATGACTACCAGACTCGCGTTGCTATCAAGCAGGCTGCTGGTTCTGGTTTTGCTGCGAATGGAGGCGACGACGAAGATGGCATCTAATGCAACTCATTACAACAATCTGACTCCCGCGCAGCCTTTGGATAAGGCTACGCTGAACAAGATGGTGTTCCGCTCCCTGAATCTGCAGGCATCTTTCAACTACGAGCGTATGCAGGCTGCCGGCTGGCTGTACTGCATTCTGCCCGGCCTGGAGAAGATCCACGCCGACAACGAGGATGACCTGAAGCTCTCCATGGAGCACAACCTGGAGTTCTTCAACACCCATCCGTTCCTGGTCACCTTCGTCATGGGCATCATCCTCTCTCTGGAGCAGCAGAAGGCTGACATCGACACCATCCGTGCCGTGCGTGTCGCTGCTATGGGCCCCCTGGGCGGCATCGGCGACGCTATCTTCTGGTTCACTCTGGTTCCCATCACCGCAGGTATCACCTCGAATATGGCCATCAACGGTTCGCTGGCTGGCCCCATCCTGTTCCTGCTGATCTTCAACATCGTGCAGTTTGCATGCCGCTTCTTTCTGATGTACTGGTCTTATAACCTGGGCACCAAGGCAATCGACATCCTGACTGCAAACGCTAAGGAGTTCACTCGTGCAGCTTCCATGCTGGGCGTCTTCATCGTTGGTGCTCTAACCTCCAACTACGGCGGCACCACCATTGCTACCGTCATTGAGAACGGCGACAGCCCCATCGTGATCCAGAGCATTCTGGACGGCGTCCTGCCCAAGCTGATTCCCCTGGCACTGACTCTGGGCCTGTACTTCCTGATGAAAAAGAAGAACTGGAAGCCCGTCACCTGCATCGCTCTGCTGCTGGTCATCGGTCTGGTCGGCGCATTCTTCGGCATCTTCGCTTAATGCCTGAGTTTTAAGCTGGAATTACAATGCACGCAGTACTTCTTGATTTTAACGGGACGATGTTCTTTGATACCCGCTTTCACATGGAAGCGTGGTCAGAGATATATCGTGAACTGCACCCCGAAGATACAAAGCCTCTTACCCCGGCACAGATTTGCGGTCCGTGCAATGATGTCATCCTGAAGAATATGGCTCCGTGGCTCACGGCTGAGCAGCGGCAGCAGTATTCGGAGCGGAAAGAGGAACTGTACCGTGAGGCGTGCAGGCAGGATCCCGCAAGTTTACACCTCGTAGCAGGTGCTGAAGAGTTGATGCGCGGCTTGCAGAAGCGCGGCATCCCGTTTGCGCTGGCGAGTGCTTCCATAAAGGCAAATGTTGATTTCTACTTTGACTCGTTTCCGATCGGTCAGTGGTTGAAACAGCAGGACGTCGTATACGACGACGGAAGCTATGCCGACAAAGGCGAGATGCATCTGGAAGCTGCACGGCGGCTGGGAGTTCCGTTTTCTGAATGTCTGGTCATCGAGGACAGCGTTACAGCCATCACTCTGGCGAAGCGAAACGGCGCAGGCCGTATCGTAGCCGTCGGAGAGAAGGCGGACGGGTCTGAGCTGCTCCGGCTGGGTGCGGATCACTACATCCACAACTTTACAGAATTTGATTACAGTTGGCTGGAAAACTGAGATCTTTCCCATGAGTTTCCACTTCCACAGTTGATAAAAGGCGGCTTCGATTTCTCGAAGCCGCCTTTTTCGTGCTGTCTGCACAAGAAGATCAAATACGAGGTGTTGTTATAGCGATCCGACTTTTTAATACAGCATCAACGTTGAATTGCATATCACAAACAGGTCGTTTCGATGCTGTGATGATTTTTTTTGACTTGCGATAAAGTGCTGTTACAGGTATCTGCCGGTGATGCTGTTCGGATTCGCTTTGATGTCCTCCGGTGTTCCGGTCGCTACGATCTGACCGCCGGCATCGCCGCCGCCCGGTCCCATATCGATGACGTAATCAGCGTTCCGTATCACATCGAGGTCGTGCTCAATGACGATGACTGTCGCGCCGTTGTCCAGAAGCGCCTGAAAAACGCCGAGGAGCACCCGCACGTCCAGCGGGTGCAGGCCGATGGAAGGCTCATCGAACACAAAAACAGAGTCAGTCTGGGTTCTGCCGATTTCGCTGGCCAGTTTCAGACGCTGGGCCTCGCCGCCGGACAGACTGGGTGTTTCCTCTCCGAGGGTCAGATAGCCGAGGCCGAGCTGCCGGAGGATCTCCAGCTTCTGCCGGACGGTCTTCCGGTTCCGGCAGAACTCGATGGCAGAGTTCACATCCATGTCCATGAGCTCCGGCAGGGAAGCCGACCGGCCCTCTTTATTGGTCAGCTTCACATCATAGGCCGCTTTTGCGTAGCGGGAGCCGCGGCAGTCCGGGCAGGGAATGTTGACGTCCGGAAGAAACTGTACATCAAGGCTCACGATGCCGGTGCCGTCACAGCCGGGACAGCGCAGGGAACCGGTGTTGTAAGAAAAATCACTGGCCTTATAGCCCTTTTCTTTGGCGTCGTCCGATTTGGCGTACAGCTTCCGCAGCTCATCGTGGACGCCCGCATAGGTGGCGACTGTAGAGCGGACATTGATGCCGATGGGAGTGGCATCGATAAGCTTGACGTGCTGGATGCCCTCCGCAGAGACGGAGCGGATGTGAGCCGGAAGAGCGCTGCCCGCGATGGAGGCTTCCAGCCCGGGGACAAGGCTCTCCAGCACCATGGTGGTCTTGCCGGACCCGGATACACCGGTAACGACGGTAAGACGTCCCTTTGGAATGTCCACTTCAAGGGGCTTCACGGTGTGGATCTGAGAGGTAGACAGATGGAGCCTGCCGTTCCGGAACAGCGCTTCTTTTTCGATGCGCGGACGCAGTTTTGTCTCTGCTCTGCCGGAAAGGAACGGCCCGATTTGAGAGGCCGGGTCATCTTCGATGGCGGGGATGGTCCCCTGGGCAATGACGTGGCCGCCCTTTGCGCCTGCTTCCGGGCCCATCTCAATGACCCAGTCGGCTTCTTTCAGGATCTGCGTGTCGTGGTCAACAAGGATCACGGAATTGCCGTCGGCCACAAGGTCGTGCATCACGCCGGTAAGGCCCACGATGTTGGAGGGGTGCAGGCCGATGGAAGGTTCGTCCAGCACATAGAGGACGCCGGTGGTCCGGTTGCGGACGGCACGGGCAAGCTGCATCCGCTGGCGTTCGCCGGTGGAAAGGGTAGAGGCCGAACGGTCAAGGGTCAGATAGCCCAGTCCCAGGTCCATCAGGCGCTTAGCCGTGCTTTCAAATGCGGCACAGATGCTCTCTGCCATGGGACGCATCTCTTCCGGAAGACTCCCCGGCACGCCCTGCACCCACTCCACCAGCTGAGACAGCGTCATGGTGCAGGCTTCGTCCAGCGAAATGCCCCGCAGTCTGGGAGCCCGGGCTGCGGCAGACAGGCGGGTGCCGTGGCATTCCGGGCATACATCCTCTTTCAGGAATTTCTCCACCCGCTTCATGCCCTTCTCGTCCTTGACCTTGGCGAGAGCATTCTCCACGGTGTAAACGGCGTTGAAATAGGTGAAGTCCAGTTCTCCCGCCTGATTGGAGCCCTTGGCGTGGTAGAAAATATGCTTTTTCTCCGCAGGGCCGTGATAGACGATCTCCTTTTCCTGCGCAGTCAGGTCCCGGAAGGGGACATTGGTGCGGACGCCCATCTCCCGGCATACATCGGTCATCAGCGACCACATCAGACTGTTCCAGGGCGCAACAGCACCCTCATCGATGGTGAGGGAGTCGTCTGGCACCAGCGCGGCCATATCTACGGTGCGGACGCTGCCGGTGCCGCTGCATCGGGGACAGGCTCCCTGGGAGTTGAAGGCAAGCTCTTCCGCAGAGGGCGCATAAAAGTGGGCACCGCATTCCGGGCAGACCAGCTCTTTTCCCGCAGCCACCAGTAGGGAGGGCTTCAGATAATGTCCGTTGGGGCAGCGGTGGCTGGCGAGACGGGAGTACATGAGCCGCAGACTATTCAGAAGCTCGGTCCCCGTTCCGAAGGTGCTGCGGATGCCGGGCACGCCGGGTCGCTGATGAAGGGCCAGTGCAGCAGGAACGTATAAGACCTCGTCCACGCTGGCCTTTGCAGCCTGGGTCATCCGGCGGCGGGTATAGGTGGAGAGTGCTTCCAGATAACGGCGGGAGCCTTCTGCATACAATACGCCAAGTGCCAGCGAGGATTTTCCGGAACCGGATACGCCTGCGATGCCGACGATCTTTCCGAGAGGAACATCGACGTCAATATTTTTCAGATTGTGGACTTTCGCCCCGCGAATGAGCATTTTATCGATCATGACAGTAGCTCCTGTTGTTTTATGGGTGATTTTGATTCGAATTTATGATACCATGCCGGAACTGCAGCTGCAATAGGAACGTGGTGAGAGGGCACCGGAAAGCAATTTCTACCGATGCAGCCAAAATTTCGTCTGGCGCTTGAATCGGAAAAGAGTTATAATAACCATAACTGTGATAAGAACATCCACGGAGGTTTCGGCTGCCGGAAAGCAGGCGGGCAGGAAGATGCATGAGAATAAAAGAAAACCGAGAGAAGATCCTTGTGGCAAGGTGGTGAGAACAATGGAAGGCATTTCTGAAAAAAAGACAGACAGGAAAGAGGCGTTCGGGATCTCGGACATCATCAATATCCTGGGAAGCGATTTCAGCAATATTTATCTGGTGGACCGAGAGGACCGGAGTGTTGAGGTCTACCGCTACGAGAACGAAGTGGGCATCAAGGAAGACCTACACAAAAAGCAGCCCTATAAATCTGCCATGCAGACCTACATCGAAGTCAATGTGTGTCCGGAAGATAAAAAGAAGATGCTGGCGGCAATGGACCTGCAGCATGTCTGTGCACAGCTCCGGCAGGTGCCGCAGTTTACCGTGCACTATCGGGTCAAACGGGATGGCGCATTGCTGTACTACTACATGAAGTGCGCCCGGATCGGGGATGCGGAGAATTTTCAGCAGATCGTGTTTGCTTTTGCCAGCGAAGACACCGATGTGAGACGGAGCGAGCTGGAAAAAATCGTACATTCCGATATTGCCGGCGGGAAACGAAAGATCCTGGTCATAGAGGATAACCTTTTGGATCGGGAAATGCTGTGCACGATCCTGAAGGATAAGTATGAGATCCTCACGGCTGAAAACGGAGAGATCGGGTTCGAACTGCTGGAACAGCATTACAAGGAGCTGTCTGTTGTCCTGCTGGATATGCAGATGCCTGTCTGCAACGGCACGGAGTTTCTGATGCGAGTGCAGGAGGATAATCAGCTGTCGGTGGTCCCGATCATCGTCATCACCGCCAGCGAAGACACAGGCGCAGAGCTGAACTGCCTGAACCTGGGGGCCAGCGATTTCATCAAGAAACCGTACAATGCGGACATCGTCCGCGGAAGAGTCGGCAACGTGATTCGGCTGAAAGAGTCGGCCTTGACGCTTGCAGCGGTGGAACACGATGAACTGACCGGGCTTTACACCGAACAGGCGTTCCTGCACTATGCGAAGACAATCCTGAAGTTCAAGCCGGACACTCCCATGCGGATGGTCGTAGCCAAAATCAAGGATTTCCAGCTGCTGCAGAACATTTACGGAACCAGAAAGGCAGATGAGATGCTCTGCTGCGTGGCATCCGTCTACAGCAACGCAACAAAGCAGGGATTGGTTGCCCGAAAGGAAAGCGCTGCGTTTGTGGGACTGTTCTGGGGCGACGATAGGGAGTTTCAGCAAAAGCTGAAAGATGCCATCCGCCAGATGGCAGAGCGTTCGCCCATCAAGGGGTGGAAGGTGAAGTACGGTGTCTATGAGAACATCGATAAGAGCCTTCCGATCGCCGCCATCTGTGATTATGCCCAGATGGCCGAAGAATCCATCGTGGATAATTATGATTGTGATGTAGCCTACTACACCGAAGAGATGGCGCACAAACGGATCTACGACCAGATGATGGAAAACGACTTTGAGGCCGCACTGGAAGGGCAGGAGTTCGTTGTTTACTACCAGCCGAAGGTTGAGATCGCGACCGAGAAAGTAGTCGGCGCAGAAGCTCTCGTCCGGTGGAAAAAGGACGAAAAATCCATGATCTCCCCGGCGGACTTCATTCCCCTTTTTGAAAAAGACGGGCTCATCGTCAAGCTGGATGAATACGTGTTCCGCAAGGTATGCGCATTCCAGAGAAAAAAGATGGAAGAAGGAGCGGAGCTCCTTCCCATCTCGGTCAACCTCTCCCGCTCCAGCATTCTCCATCAGGATGTTGCTCAGCGGTATATCCAGATCGTCCGGGAAAACGGCATTCCCTACTCCTGCGTTCCCATTGAACTGACCGAATCGGCAGCGATTTATAACAACCGAATCAAGACGACCACCGGCCAGCTGACGGATGCAGGATTCGTCCTGCACATCGATGATTTTGGCGCAGGGTATTCTTCTCTGATCTGTCTGAACCAGTTTCCGTTCAGTACGCTCAAAATCGATAAAAGCCTCATCGATGATGTCTGCCAGCGCAAAGGAAAGACACTGGTCGAACAGGTCATCACCCTTTCCAAGCTGTTGGACATGAAGGTAGTCGCTGAGGGTGTGGAGACCAGGCAGCAGCTGGATGTCGTCAAAGCCTTGAAATGCGATGCCGTGCAGGGCTTCTATTATGCAAAGCCAATGCCGGAAAAAGAATTTCTGGAATATATAAGGAATAAGTGATACAGGCCACCAGTCGGACAGCGACTGGTGGCTTTTTGTTTGCTTCCGGAGAAAAAGAGACTTATTGGTGTTTGTTTCCGATTGCGGCGGTTGGCTCTTTCATCGTACAAGACTCCGTTGACGGTTCGGAAGGTCTGGTGCGAAAAGAAATTGAAAGGTGTTTTGTGGGGCTTCATTAGCTGGAACCGAAAATTCTG
>DCCL01000250.1:9114-19563 GCA_002313795.1 Faecalibacterium prausnitzii | reverse complement strand
GTCTTGTGGGTGCCGTTGCCGCCCAGGCAGAGCAGGCAGTCCAGCTTTGCGTCCTTATAGGTCTTTTTCATGGCGGCGACCTTGTCGATCTTGTCATCCTCCACCACGCGCATCAGCTTGAACGGGGTGCGCTTGGTGCCCAGAATGGTGCCGCCCAGCGTCAGAATGCCGCGGAAGTCATCCTCGCACATCTCTTTATAATCGCCGTTGATCAGGCCGCTGTAGCCGTTGAGGATGCCAACGATCTCCACATTATCGCCCATGCGGGCATACAGTGCTTTTGCAACGCCGCGGATGGTGGCGTTCAGACCCGGACAGTCGCCGCCGGAGGTCAGGATTCCAACACGTTTTTTCATTCAAAAACCCTCTTTCATCTGATTTTCAAAGGCAGGCCCCAGCAGGGTAGATGCTGAAAAAAGTCTGCCCGGAGTCCCTGTATAATATAAGAGTATTCCGAATGATGGCGGGTGTCAAGAGAAGCACGGAAAATTTACACGGCCTTACGGGGCATTTTTTGCGGGTAAAAAAGATTTGCGGAAAAAATAAAAAAATGGTTGACAAGGCAGGGCATTTTGAGTATAATATCCCTTGTCAGCAGCGCCGCATCGCTCCTGACGAACCGAATAATGGGGATTTGCATAGTGGTAGTGCGGTAGACTCTGACTCTACTTGTGGGAGTTCGATTCTCTCATCCCCAACCAGACCGCAGCCCTTCTTATAAGGCTGCGGTATTTTCGGGGCATAGCGCAGTTGGTAGCGCGCCTCGTTCGGGACGAGGAGGCCGTGGGTTCAAATCCCGCTGCTCCGACTGAAAAAGACCAGTACACATCTGTGTGCTGGTCTTTTTTGTTCGGAACAAAGCAGCGGGATCTGCAAGATTCCCCAGGCTGCAGTTGGTGGCTTATCGCTCCGGGCAGAAGCGCGGTATTATTCACACAAATCTCTATCGCTTTCTCCTAAAATATGCTAAAATAGTATCACTACAGACACAGGAGGTCTTTCTATGCTCAAACGTCTGCGCGCGTCCCATCCGATGCTCTACTGCCTCGGGGCTGAGGTGGTCTTTCTGGGGATCCTGTTCGTGGCGTCCATGCTCTCGCTGATCCTGGTGCTGCTGGTCACACGGAACCTTGAAACGGTGGATGATTACATGCTGACCGTCATGCAGGAGGCCGCAGGCGTGGCAGTGGCTGTGTTCCTGCTGGCCCGCACCGGAAAGGCCGGGCTGCTCCGCCGACGGGGCAGCGGCTTCTTCAACGGCCTGCTGGTGGGGATGTACCCGCTGGCCCTCATCGGCTACAATGCCTACAACACCATCCTGTTCGGTCTGCCGGAGGGGCAGATGCTGTCGGCCTGGCGCATCGTATGGTTCTTTCTGGGGATGATCAGTGTGGGCATCGCGGAAGAGTTCCTCTTCCGGGGCGTCATTGCGCAGACTTTGCTGGAGCACTTCGGCACGAGCAGAGCGGGCGTGTGGAAAGCCTGCCTGCTGTCGGGCCTCTACTTCGGCGCGGCCCACCTGACAAACCTCATCGGCAGCGCCCCGCTGGGCGTTCTGATGCAGTGTGTGTTTGCGGCTTCGCTGGGCACCATGCTGGCAGCAATCTATTTCCGCACCGGCAATATCTGGGTCACGGTGTGCATCCATGCGTGTATGGATATCACCTCCATGCTGGTGGGCGGCCTCTACGGCACCGAAACGGTCTCGGACAACATCAGCACTTACGACCTGTCCATGCTGATATCCATTGCGGTCTACCTCATCCCCACAGCGTTCCTGCTGCGGAAAAAGAAACTGGGCGAGGTGCAGCTCTACTTTGGACGGGACAGGGCAAAGCCCCTGCCGCCGCAGGAAGAAACCGAATAACTCAAGTCTCAGGGGAGCCGGAAGGCTCCTCTTTTTTGCTGCCTGCATCCGGAAAAAGGGCACAAAAAAGAGACTGCCGCGCGGAGGCGGAAGTCTCTGAATGATTTGGGATTATTCGTAATCGATGGGCAGGGTGGGCAGACCGTTGAGGTCGAGCCCGGCGGTGTGGCCCGCCATGTACTGGTAGTAGCCCTGCGCAGCAATCATGGCACCATTGTCGCCGCAGAATTTCAGCTCGGGCAGATAGACCTTTGCTCCCAGCTTCTGGGCACCGTCGTTGACCAGCTGGCGCAGACGGCCGTTTGCCGCCACACCGCCTGCCAGACAGACCTGCTTTGCGCCGGTGTCAGCGGCAGCGAGAAGGAGCTTTTCGGCGAGGATGCCCGCAATGCGCTCCTGAAAGCTTGCCGCGAGGTCGGGCACGTTGACCTCGACGCCCTTCATCTGGGCCTGATTCACCTCGTTGAGGACGGCAGTCTTCAGGCCGGAGAAGCTGACATTGTATTTGCCCTCTACATGGGGGACGGGCAGGCGGTAGGCCTTGGGGTTGCCGGTCTTGGCAGCGTTGGCCACGCTGGGGCCGCCGGGGTAGGGCAGGCCGAGGGTGCGGGCCACCTTGTCAAACGCTTCACCGGCGGCATCGTCCACAGTGTGGCCGAGGATGTGGTAGTGGGTGTAGTCCAGCACTTCCACGATATGGCTGTGGCCGCCCGATGCCACAAGGCAGAGGAAGGGCGGCTTCAGCTCCGGATGGGTCAGGTAGAGGGCTGCGATGTGGCCCCGCAGATGGTGCACCGGCACCAGCGGTTTGCCTGCCGAGTAGGCCAGGCCCTTGGCAAAGTTGACGCCCACCAGCACGGCCCCGATCAGGCCGGGAGCAAAGGTGACGGCTACAGCGTCCACATCGTCGATGGTCTTGCCGGCATCCAGCAGGGCCTTCTTCACAGTGGCGCTGATGAACTCGCAGTGGCGGCGGCTGGCGATCTCAGGCACGACGCCGCCGTAGAGCGCCTGCTCCTTAACGCTGGTGGAGATGACGTTGCTCAGCAGATGGCGTCCGTCCTCCACCAGAGCTGCGGCGGTCTCGTCGCAGGTGGATTCGATTCCTAATACGATCATGGTTTTAATGGGCCTCCAGCCAGTTCTTGCCCTCATGCACCTCGGTGCTCAGGGGCACAGCATAATTCACACAGCCTTCCATCTCTTCCTGCAGGATGGCAGCGGCCTTTGCGGCCTCGGCCTCCGGAGCCTCCACGATGAGCTCATCGTGAACGGTGAGGATGAGGCGGCTCTCCATCTTCTCGTCCCGCAGACGCCGCCAGACCCGCACCATGGCCAGCTTGATGACGTCGGCCGCAGTGCCCTGAATGGGGGTGTTGCGGGCCATCCGCTCGCCGCTGGCCCGGATGTTGCGGTTGTTGCTGGCCAGTTCCGGCAGGGCGCGGCGGCGTCCGAAGAGGGTGGACACATAGCCGTTGGCCCGGGCGTCCGCGATGGTCTTGTCCATGTAGCCGCTCACCTTGGGGAAGGTGTTCAGGTAGTTCTTGAGGAAGGCGTCTGCTTCCCGGACGCTCACGCCGATGTCCTTGGAGAGACTATAAGCGCCCTTGCCGTACATGATGCCGAAGTTGATGGCCTTGGCCGAAGAGCGCAGGCGGGGCGTGACCTGCTCAAGAGGCAGGTTGTAGATCTTGGCAGCGGTGCTGCGGTGGATGTCCTCGCCAGAGAGGAAAGCCTGCTGCATATGCTCGTCGCCGGTGACGTGGGCGAGGATGCGCAGTTCGATCTGACTGTAATCAGCGTCCACCAGTACGCAGCCGGGCCGCGCGATGAAATAGGCCCGCAGCTGGCTTCCCAGCTCGGTGCGGATGGGGATGTTCTGCAGGTTGGGGTTGTCGGAGGAGAGACGCCCGGTGCGGGCTTCGGTCTGGTTGAACCGGGTGTGGATGCGGCCATCCTCTCCGATGACCTTCAGCAGGCCCTCCACATAGGTGGAGTTCAGCTTCTGGCAGGCGCGGTACTGGAGGATATCTTCCACCAGCGGGTATTCCCGGAGGGCTTCCAGCGTCTCGGCGTCGGTGGACCAGCCCCGCTGGGTCTTCTTGCCGTGGGGCAGACCCATGGTGTCAAAGAGCATCTCGCCCAGCTGCTTGGGGCTGTTGGGGTTGAAGCTGGCGCTGCCGGTCTCCATATGGATGCGGGTGAGCACCTGCTCAATCTCGGCCCGCATCTTCACGCCGAACTGCTCGATGCCGTCCCGGTCTACCAGCACGCCGGTGCGGGTCATGTCGGCCAGCACCTGCGCCAGCGGGAACTCGATCTCGTTGTAAAGGCTGTCCTCGCCCAGAGCGGTGATCTCGGCCTTCATCTTGGCAAAGAGGTCAGCCAGTGCACCGGCGTCCGGCCATTTCTCACAGGTGAAGGCGGGGTCGGCGTGGTAGCTGATGATGAGCTCGGAGAGGTTGTACTTGGAGGCCGAAGCGTCCAGCAGATAGGCGGCCAGCTTGCCGTCCCAGACGATACTGCTGCCCCAGCCGCCTGCGGCCATGGCTTTGGCGTAGAGGGGCGCACTGTCAAAGACGTCCAGCGTCACGCCGGGAGCGTCCAGCAGACGGGGCAGGTCTTCGCTTTCCAGCGGGTAAACGGTCTTGTCCTGTACGGCATACCAGGCGGCAGGCTGCAGCTCTACGTTCCGGACGCCCTGTTTGCCCATGACGGCAGGCCGCGCCGCCACCAGATAGTGGCCGCTCAGCTCTGCGGGCAGAGAGGCGATCTCGGCCTCGGTCAGGGGTTCAGCGGGCTTCCGGGCCGGGTCAGCGGCGGGAACCACATCGCTGAGCCCGAAGCGGGCGATGAGGGAGTGAAGTTCCAGATCCTGCATCAGCCGGACGGCTTCGGCCTTGTCGCCCTCGCCCACGACATAGGCGCCCTCGGCGGTGTCGATGGGAGCATCGGTGCGGATGGTACCCAGTGTGTAGCTCAGCTGAGCCATCTCCCGGTCTTCGGTCAGGTGCTCCCGCTGCTTGGGCTTGATGGTCTTGTCCTCAGTGTCGTTGAGGTGGGCGTAGACCCCCTCCATGCTGCCGTATTTCTGGATGAGGGCGATGGCGGTCTTCTCGCCGATGCCCTTCACGCCGGGGATGTTGTCGGAGGTATCGCCCATCAGGCTCTTGATGTCGATGAGCTGGCGGGGCATGACGCCGTATTTTTCCTTCACAGCGTCCACATCCATCACAGCGGTCTTGCTGCGGCCCATGGCCGTGGTGGCCAGCAGGACGGTGGTGGTGTCGCTGACCAGCTGCAGGCTGTCCCGGTCTCCGGTGGCAAGGTAGCAGTCGTCCTTCCGGGCGGCACAGGCGGCGGACAGGGTGCCCAGGATGTCGTCGGCCTCCCAGCCCTCAGCCGTGACTTCCCGGTAGCCCAGAGCGGCCAGCAGTTCTTTCAGTACCGGCATCTGGGCCGCCAGCTCGTCGGGCATCTTGTGGCGGGTGGCTTTGTAGCCGTCGAACATCTTGTGGCGGAAAGTGGGGGCCTTGAGGTCAAAGGCCACGGCCACCTCGTCGGGCTCACATTCTTTGAGCAGGGAGAGCAGGATATTCAAAAAGCCGTAAATGGCGTTGGTGTAGCGGCCGTCTTTGGTGGTAAGCAGCTTGATGCCGTAAAACGCGCGGTTAGCGATGCTGTTGCCGTCAATGACCAGTAAACGCATAGCTTGTGGTCCTCCATTCCATAATTTCACATCTTATAGTATACCACGAACGGGCAAAAGAAAAAAGCCTTCCCGGGCGGAAAGGCTCTTTCCGATTCACTCGATGCGGATGGCGTTCACCGGGCAGGCGTTTTCAGCGTCTACGGCCTGTGGTACCTCGTCGGGCGGGATGTCGCCGGGGATGGCGACGGCCAGAGTGCCCTCCATCTGGAACACGGCGGGGCAGAGCCCGGCGCACTGGGTGCAGCCGATGCAGAGACCGGGGTCAACGAATGCTTTCATAGAATGCTACCTCCTGATAAAGCGGATGTGACCTTAGCTTTGACCGATGGAACATAAAATATGCTATTTTTTTGGACGGAGATATGGTACAATAGAAAGCAAATGACAGGAGGCAGACCATGAACATCCAGATCTTCGGCACCACCAAGTGCTTTGATACCAAAAAGGCCCAGCGCTATTTCAAGGAGCGGGGCATCCGGTTCCAGATGATAGACCTGAAGGAGAAAGAGATGAGCCGGGGCGAGTTTGAGAACATATCCCGCGCACTGGGCGGCTGGCAGGCACTGGTGAACCCCAACGCCAGGGACAAGCAGACCCTCGCGTTGCTGGACGCTTTGGTGGACTGGCAGAAGGAAGACAAGCTCTTTGAGAACCAGCAGCTGTTCCGCACCCCCATCGTGCGGAATGGCCGACAGGCCACCGTGGGCTACCAGCCCGATGTCTGGAAAACCTGGGAATAAGAAGCCGTTTTCATAAGCATTGCACACCGCCTGAACGGTCTTTTTGCCAGCATACTGCGTTGCTTCCCCTTGCGATCCGTCAGGATTGCTGCGGAAAATCGCCTTGTCTGCCAGCAAAAATCCTCGCCATTCGGCGCACCCTGCTTACGAAAACAACTTCTATCGCAATTTTCACAAATAACGCCTCACAAAACGGCATATTTGCGATATGCAATTCAACGTTGTTGCTGTTGCATTAAAAAGTTGAATTGCTATAAGACGGTTTCACATAAATAACACGGCCAGAGTTTTGCACCCTGCCCGGGAATGTGGTATACTGACCAGAGAATCTATGAAACAACGCAGGAGACGATAACTGATATGAAGATGGAAATGACCCCGGAAGAACACACCCGGCTCCAGCGCCGCCGCGGTCGGCAGGCGCTGGGCCTGCTCATCGCCGTGCTGGTGCTCATCGGTGCGCTGACGGTGGTGCGTGCGGGTGTGAACGCCGTGGCAAAGCTGTTTGATGATACTGCCCAGAAGCAGGAGTATGAGGACAAGCTGGAAGGTCTGGTGCTGTTCGACCCGGTGCCCTTTGACGGCATTGAGAACATCGATGATTTGACCCTCCGGGAGGCCGCTGTCTGGGGCTGTGTGTACAGCATTCAGGAGACCCAGGGCAACTTCGACGGCTATAACACCGACCCGGACACCGAGCAGCTGCTCATCCCCTCGGTGGATGTGGACGCCTATCTGGCAAAGCTGGTGGGCCCCAGCTTCCGGATGACCCATAAGACCTTCGAGATGGAGGATATGACCATCGAGTATGACGAGAACACCCAGTGCTATAAGATCCCTGTCACCGGCAGTGTGGGCAGCTACCGCGCTACTGTGACCAAGCTGTTCAAGCGGGATGGCCTGCTCCACGTCACCGTGGGCTATATCCCCACCCAGAACGCAGAGGACACTATCCTGACCTCCAACTCCGATACGCCGGTCAAGTATATGGACTATCTGTTCAGCCGCCAGAGCGGCAGTTGGTATCTCACCGGCCTGACCGAGAGCGAGACCAAACCCGAACAGCCGGCATCCTCCGCCAGCGCAGAGCCTGCCGCGATGGCTGAGAGCGAGGTGCAGGACGCCATCCTCGCCACCGGCGGTGAGGCTCCGGCCGACAGTGCCGCAGCTGACAGCACGGCTGCTGACAGCGAGGCTGCAGCCAGCCCGGCGGCATGAGAACAACAGCATAACAACAAAGAAGACCTGTCCCGGGAGGGAAAATTCCCGGAGCAGGTCTTTTTCTGTGTCAGAGCTTGGAAAGCTCTTCGAGAAGGGAAAGGGCGATGGGCTTGACCCGGATGGAGCAGGCGTTGAACAGCTCCACCACCCGCTCATTGGCGTAATCCTTGCGGGCTACCTCGGTGTCGGAGAGGATGGCTGAAAGTTCGGTGTCCAGCTCCGTGCAGATGTTGGAAAGGGTCTCGAGGGTGGGGTAGACCCGCCCGTTCTCGATCTTGGAAAGGTAGACGACAGAGATGCCGACCCGCTCGGCCAGTTTTTCCTGTGTGATGTTCTGAGTTTGGCGGCGGAACGCCGTCCCCCTCCACAAGCCCCAGCCTGCCCGCCAGCTCTGCAAGCTCTTCGTCCAGTTCCAGCAGTTCTTCCGGCAGTTCCTCGTCCAGCTCCAGCAGCTCTTCCAACAGCGGGGAAGAACAGCCTCAGGCCCATATCATGTGGACGTATACCAAAAAGTCGGATGGAACCATTAAACTGACCGGCTATGATAAGAATGCGGCCATCGTTCCCAAGGATGAACTTATCATTCCGGACAAATACGATGGATATGTGGTCAGCGAGATTGGATATGAGTGCCTGTGCCAGAACAATGATATTGAAAGTGTTGTTATTCCTGACTCAGTAAAAACCATTGGAGACCGGGCCTTTTTCAGATGCAAAAATCTGAACAGTGCGGTTTTGCCAGAAGGTTTGAAAGAGATTGGATATAGCGCATTCAATGGCTGTAATCTTGAGAACGTGGTGCTTCCGGAAAGTCTGGTTAAGGTAGGAAAGTCTGCGTTTGCGAACAACACTGCAATGACAGCGGCAGTTATCAAGGGCAAGACGGAATTTGACCAGAGTACCTTTACAGGATGTACGAATCTGACAAGTGTGGCATTCCATAATGTTATCAATGCTTTGCCCAGCTATATGTTCCAGGATTGCGCAAAACTCCAAAGTGTGCAGTTCCCGATGAAGGTCAAGACTTTAGGAAGTTATATCTTCAAAAACTGCAAACTGCTGGATAATATCCAAATCCCGGATACGGTAACGGAAATCGGAAGCTATGCTTTCTATAATTGCACTTCTCTAAGGTCTATCGCGATTCCCAAAGGCGTAACGGAGATAAAGTCGAGTACCTTCGCTTATTGCGAGAACCTTACGAATATTGCGATTCCGGATAGTGTGAAAATCATTGGAGAAAGTGCATTTAGTCACTGTACTGCACTTTCCAAGATAACACTTCCAAGACAGATGTCTAAAATTGGAAACATTGCATTCTGGTATTGCACATCCCTGAGAAAAATCGCCCTGCCAGAGGGCATTTCGATAATTGATACGCAGACGTTTGAAGGCTGTGTCTCGCTTCAGGATATCTATATCCCTGCAAGCGTGAAGAAAATTAACTCGTGCGCATTCAACAAATGCAAATCCCTGAGCAATGTCTATTTTGGCGGCAGTGAAGCAATGTGGAATGATATCGTTATCGTGGATGATTCTGACCATGGCAACAAATACCTCACCAATCCCATCATGAACCGCTACTGGAATCAGACCGCCGCATCCATCGGCTTCTGAAAACAGAAAACAGGCAACGAAAAACCGGGAAGCCGCCGCAGGCTTCCCGGTTTTTGCATATCCAGAATTATTTCAAATCAAATCTTACGACCACCAGCCGATACCACAGATACGGCACCATGTTCCAGATCATCCAGAGTTCCATGAGAACATAGTTGGGCAGGTCGCGCAGGCGGAAGGGCCGCTTGCCCAGCTGGCCGTTTTTCAGCAGGGCAAAAGCCTCGTGCATCCCTTTGTCCCACGCCTCGCCGAAGCCCTGTTTGTGGAATTTGTAGCACTTGAGCAGGTAACCCAGCGCCAGCGGGATGAAGTTGAGCACCAGCATCAGCAGCGGCTCGTTCTTGAGGGGGAGCAGGATGCTGTTCCGGCCGCTCTGCTGGCTCTTGAAAGCGTTGTATTTCACGGCGCCGGTGCTGGCCCCGCAGATGTGGTAGCACTTTGCCGTGGGGCAGAGGATATTCTTGTAGCCCGCATTGTTGGCCCGCCAGCTCAGGTCTACGTCCTCAAAGTAGGCGAAGAAATTTTCGTCGAAGCCGCCGATCTCGTCCAGAATGCTCTTGCGGTAGAGGGCTGCGCCGCCGCAGGCGGAAAAGATGCGCTTCTGCCGGGTGTACCGGCTGACTTTCCGGCCATCGCCGGTCTTGCAGGCAAAGCCCATCCAGGTGACATAGTCGCCTGCGTCGTCGGCCAGCTCCCGTTCGAAGTGGCGGATCATCAGACTCTGGACGGCGAAGATCTTCGGGTCGCTCTCGGCAGCGCGGATGAGCTCGGCCAGCCACTGGGGCTCTGCAAAGGCGTCGTTGTTGAACAGCACCACGAACTCGCTTCTGGCCCGGGCGATGCCCTGATTGACGGCGTGGGAAAAGCCGGTGTTGGTGCCGTTCTCGATGAGCTGGAAGTTGGGGCGGCTGCAGTAGCTGCGGGCCTGTTCCAGACTTTCGTCGGTAGAGCCGTTGTCCACCACGATGAGTTCAAAGTCCTGCTCGGTCTGGGCATAGACCGACTCGATGGAGTCCTTGAGCCAGCCTTTGCCGTTGATGTTGGGGATGACGATGGTCGCTTTCATATAGTCTCTGCTCCTGCGGATAGTCGTATTGCAAACAAGGTTAGTATAACATATTTTGCGCAGATTGGAAGTTCCCGCCCGGAAGATAAGTCGTACAACGTAAAAAATCCCCGGAAAAATTTTAAAATTGCCTCTTGACTTTACACGGATAAAGTGTATAATGCAATCAAACCGATGAGGCGGAAGAGAACCTGCATAGCGCATCTTCAGTGAGCCCGGACAGTGA
>DCCL01000250.1:7924-9007 GCA_002313795.1 Faecalibacterium prausnitzii | reverse complement strand
AGTAGCTTGGGACGGAAGCCTCCGTTACAGGGCAGGGGAGTGTTGGCTCTCCGTGAGGGGCCCCGCCGCTTTTGAGAAAGCAGAGCAGGGCAAACAAGGTGGCACCGCAGAGTGAATTTTATCGACTCTGTCCTTGTGGATGAACACACAGGGACAGGGTCGTTTTGTTGTAGGAAAACAAAGGCCCGTCCCGCAAGGGAGCGGGTCTTTTACTTTATGCCGCCCGCTCCGGGAAGGAGCAACCGCTATGAAAACCATGAACATGATCTCCCGCCGTAGCTTCCTCAAGGCCGCTATGGCCGCTGCAACCGTCTCCGCACTGGGCCTGACCGGCTGCGGTGCATCCGGCTCCAGCACGGCATCCAGCACTGCCGCTTCCAGCGCAGCTGCCTCTGCCGCCAGCGAGACCGGCAAGACCTTCAAGGTGGGCATCGTCAACTATGTGGACCACGCCTCTCTGAACCAGATCGTGGAGTCGGTAGAGAGCCGTCTGGATGAGGTGGGCAAGGAGAAGGGCGTCACCTTCGATTATGCCGACTACTACGCCAACGCACAGGCCGACCAGACCAACCTGAACCAGATCGGTGCCGACCTCGTGGCCGACGGCGTGGACGTCATCGTGGCCGTGGCTACCCCCACCGCCGCCACCATGCTGGCCGCTGTGGAGGATACCGACATCCCTGTGGTCTACTCCGCTGTCACCGACCCCGCCGCCGCAGGTTTCGACACCGAACCCAACATCACCGGCACCTCCGACGCCCTGAACACCGACGCCATCATGAACCTCATCCTGGCCGTCAACCCCGATATCGACACTATCGGCCTGCTGTACGACCTGAGCCAGGATTCCTCCACTCAGGCCATTGCAGACGCCAAGGCGTTCTGCGACAGCAAGGGCATCAAGTATATCGAGAAAAACGGCACCACCACCGCCGAGGTGCAGATGGCCGCCGAAGCCCTCGTAGCCGCCGGTGTCAAGGCCGTGTTCACTCCCACCGACAACACCGTGATGACCGCAGAGCTGTCCATCTATGAGACCTTCATCGATGCAGGCGTCCAGCACTACACCGGCGCGGACAGCTT
>DCCL01000250.1:6864-7835 GCA_002313795.1 Faecalibacterium prausnitzii | reverse complement strand
GAGCTGCTCTGCGACGGCAAGACCCCTGCCGACCTGCCCTTCCAGACCTTCGACAACGGCATCGCCACCATCAACACTGAGACCTGCGAGGCTCTGGGTCTCGACCTCGACACCGTGAAGAAGGACTTTGAGCCCTACTGCACCGAGGTGGTGGAAGTGACCACCGCAGAGAACTTCAACGGATAAAAAACGGACAGAGGAGGACGCTGTACTGCTGGGCGTGCCTCCTCATCCGGCACAATGCGCCGCCTTTCCCCGAGGGGATAAAGCAGAAAACGATTTTTATTGAAGGAGCACACCATGCTGGCGAGTATCTTTTCGCTCAACGTCATCCAGACCGCGCTGGAACTGGGCTGTATCTACGCCCTTGTCGCGCTGGCTCTGTTTCTGAGCTATTCCATCCTGAACATTGCGGACCTGTCTACCGACGGCTGCTTCACCCTTGGCTGTGCCGTCGCCTGTCAGGTGGCGCTGACCGGCCATCCCTTCCTCGCGCTCTTCGCGGCGATGGCGGCCGGGGTGTGCTCCGGTTTTGTCACAGCATTCTTGCAGACCCGTCTCGGAGTCGAGAGCATCATGGCCGGCATCATCGTCAATACTGGTCTGTATACCATCAATCTGGCTGTGATGGGCTTCTCTTCTACCCTGTCGCTGGTCAAGACGGATACCGTCTTCTCCCTCGCCAAGCAGGCCCTGAGCTTCACCGGTGGCTGGTATAAACTGGTGCTGGCGGCAGTGGTCATCGTGCTGGCGGGGGCCGCAATGGTGGGTTTCCTCGGCACGAGACTGGGCCTGTCCATCCGCGCTACCGGCGATAACGCCGCCATGGTGCGGGCATCCAGCATCAACCCGGCCTTTACCATCACGGTGGGCCTCTGCATCTCCGGTGCCCTCACCGCCCTCTCCGGAGGTCTGCTGGCCCAGTATCAGAAGAGCTGCGACATCAACGTGGGCACCGGCATGGTGACCAT
>DCCL01000250.1:0-6811 GCA_002313795.1 Faecalibacterium prausnitzii | reverse complement strand
GAGACGCTGGTGGGCAAGCGCACCATGGTGCGCCGGGTGCTGGGCGTGGTGTTCGGCAGCTGTCTCTACCGCTTTATCGTGGCCGTGGCCCTGCGGTTCAATGTCCCTGCCGCCGCGATGAAACTGGTAAGTGCCATCATCGTGGCCGTGGCCATCTCGATGCCTGCCATCAAAGAGAAAATCGCCTTTGAGAAACGCCGCAATGCGGCCCGTGCCCGGAAGGAGCGTGTGTGAGATGGAAATGCTTGAACTCCGCGGCCTGCACAAGACCTTCAACCCCGGCACCGTCAATGAAAAAGTTGCCCTGAACGGCGTCAACCTGACCATGGAAGCCGGTGATTTTGCCACCATCGTCGGCTCCAACGGCGCAGGCAAATCCACCATGTTCAACGCCATCACCGGCGGCTTCATTGCCGATGAGGGCAGCATCGTTCTGGGCGGCGAGGACATCACCTTTGCGCCGGAATATCAGCGCAGCCGGGTCATCGGCCACCTGTTCCAGGACCCCCTCAAGGGCACGGCCCCCAATATGACCATCGAGGAGAATCTGGCGCTGGCCTACCTTCGCGCCGGTACGGCCCCCAACGCCATCTTCTCCCGCATCTCCCGGAAGGATAAAGAGCTTTTCCGGGAAAAACTGGCCCTGCTGGATATGGGTCTGGAAGACCGGATGAAACAGCCTGTGGGCCTGCTCTCGGGCGGTCAGCGTCAGGCTCTGACCCTGCTGATGGCGACCCTCGTCACCCCCAAGCTCCTGCTGCTGGATGAACATACTGCCGCCCTTGACCCGGCCACCGCCGAGAAAGTCCTGAACCTGACCAAGAGCATCGTGGCAGAAAAACACATCACCTGCCTGATGGTCACCCATAATATGCATCAGGCGCTGGAGCTGGGCAATCGCACCCTCATGATGGACGCAGGCCGCATCGTCTTCGACGTCAAGGGCGAGGAGCGCAGCCGGATGACCGTGGATGACCTGCTGGAGAAGTTCCGGGTGAGCGCCGGTAAGGCTCTCGACAATGACCGCATCCTCCTGAGCAAGGTGGAAGCCGAAAACTGAATATGAAAACAGAGGCCGCTGCACGAAACGCCGTGCAGCGGCCTCTGTTCGTTTGGATCAGAATTTGTCCTCTTTCAGGTAGCGAACCAGAACGGGGATCTCGTAGATGAGCATGGCCACCCAGCCTGCGGCGTAGCTCAGGGGCAGGGCCTCGATGTCCATCTTCAGGCCCAGCACCAGCACAGCAGCTGCGGCCACACGGCAGGCCATGTTCAGCAGGCTGCTGTCGAGGGTGATCTTCAGGTCGCCCAGACCGCGGAAACCGCCCTGAATGCCGTTGGTCATGCCGGGCATCAGGTAGAAGACCGAGACGAACCGCAGGAACCGGACACCCAGTGTCACCACAGCAGGGTCATCCACAAAGAGGGTGATGATGGGCCGTGCAAAGAGCAGGCAGACCACCGTCAGGCAGAGGCCATAGACGGCCTCGATGCGCAGGCCGCAGAAAAAGCCCTGCCGCACCCGCTCCTTCTTGCCTGCGCCCCGGTTCTGGGCCATGAGGGTGGTCATGGCGTGGGCGATGTTCTGCTGGGGGGTATAGGTGAAGTCGTCCACCCGGCTGGCAGCTGTGAAGGCAGCCATGGCATTGACGCCCATGGTGTTGACGATGGCCTGCACGGCGATCTTGCCCAGTTGCACGGTGGCCTGCTGCATGGCACTGGTCCAGCCGTACTGCACCGTGCTGCGCAGCAGGGTGGAGTCAAACACCAGCCAGCGCCGCCCCAGCTGCAGAACGGGCACCTTTATCTGAATGTAGATGATGCAGAGCACGCAGCAGAGCGCCTCGCTGAGGACGGTGGAGATGGCGCAGCCTTCGCTGCCCCAGCCCAGCACCTGCACGAAGAAGAGGTCGCCGCCGATGTTCAGCAGGGAGCTGACCATCAGGAAATAGAGGGCACTCTTGCTGTCGCCCAGTGCCCGCATGGTGGCGGCGAGAAAGTTGTAGAAGAAGGTGAAGATGAGACCTGCAAACACGATGCGGAGATACTGCACCGCAATGGGCAGGATGGCGGTAGGCACCTGCATCAGCCGGAGCAGAGGCGTTGCCAGAATAACGCAGAGGGCCGAGAACACCAGCGAAAAGACGGTGCCCGCAATGGCAGTGGTGGAGACCTGACGCTCCATCCTGGAGGTGTCGCCTGCGCCGTAGGCGGTGCTGACCAGGATGCCGGCACCCAGACAGAGGCCGTTGATGAAGAGGATGGCCAGCGTCATCAGCGGGTTGGAAGTGCCGACGGCGGCAAGGGCGTCTTCGCCCACGAATTTGCCCACGATGATGCTGTCGGCGGCGTTGTAGGTGAGCTGGAACAGGTTGCCCAGTACCAGCGGGATGGTGAATTTGACCAGAAGAGGCGTGATGGCCCCGGTCGTCATGTCTTTTGTCATGGTTCCCTCTCTTTTCTTTTTCCTATTATAATTATACGATGCTCTGCCGTCCGCTGAACACGGCCAGGGCCGAGCGGCTGACGCCGGTGGAGATGAGCTGCACCGCCGCATGGAGGGCAGCGCCGGAACTGACCGAAGCCGGGATGGCATCGGTGCGCAGCACCTTCTGTGCCGCCCGGACGGCGTCGGTGGTGGTGACGGCAGCGATATTGTCCACTACATAAGAGTTGTAGTTTCCGGGGATAATGCCGAAACCGATGTCCGGGATGCCGTGGGGCCGGGTCAGGCCGTTGCTCAGGGCCTGACACTCGTAGGGCTCTACAGCCACGATGCGGACATCATTCGTCCAGGCCTTGACCGTCTCGCCCACGCCGGTGATGGTGCCGCCGCTGCCCACCCCGATGGTGATGCTGTCCACGATGCTGGTCTTCTCCCGGGCGATGGCCTTCACCAGTGCCGGGCCGGTCACCCGGCGGTGATAGGTGGGGTTGTCGTCATTGTTGAGCCAGTCCATGTAGAACCAGCCCTTTTCGGCGGCAAGCTCTTTTGCCCGCACCCTCGCGCCCGCAGGGCCTGCCTGAGCCGGGGTGTGGATGACCTGAGCACCCAGCCGGAGCAGGCTCTCCTGCCGCATGGCGGGGGCATCTTCCGGCATGACCAGTGCTACCGGATGGCCCGCCGTCAGCCCGGCCAGCGTCAGCGCGGTGGCGAAGGGGCCGGAGACGGCTTCCACGATGGGCTGGCCCGGGGCCAGCGCCTTCCGCTCTGCCGCCAGTGCCAGCATCCCCTCGGCCAGTTCGTCCCGGGCTGTGCCGGTGGGGCCGTTGTAGTTCAGATAGGCGTACAGCCGCCCCCGCAGCCCGCAGGCCGCAAGATAGCCCCGAAGCTCCACGATGGTGGGCCCGGTGAGCAGGGTCTGATAGATGTTGGGGTAGATGGGCATGGTCGGCCTCCTTCCGGCTCTGGGATACAACAGTGTCTGATACCTATAACTTTAGCGCAAAGGGGCAGAAGCGTCAAGGGCTGTTTGGGCAGAAAAGAGAACTTTCGGGCGAAAATCTGGCAAAATGACGCAAAAAGTCCTTGACAATGGGGGAGGGGTCTGCTATACTCCGTATGTAAAGCAAAAAACCTTTACAAACAGCGGAGGTCAGGACAGCAGAGGAACATGGCAAAAGACTTTGAAATGGGCTATCTGCTCGATTTTTACGGCGAGGTGCTCACCCAGAAGCAGCGCGAAATGCTGCGCCAGTATTACAACGATGACCTCTCCCTCAGCGAGATCGGGGAAAACTTCGGTATCACCCGGCAGGGGGCGCGGGACGCCATCAAGCATGGCGAGACCACCCTCAAGGAGCTGGAAGCCAAGGTGGGCTTTGCAGCCCGCTACCGCCGGGTGCAGCAGACGCTGGAGCAGCTGGAACAGCTGGTCATCGATGCACGGTTCGAGTGCACCGGTCCCCACGGGCTGACCACCACCGAATATGCCGCCACCCTGACCAAGATGCTGGGGCTCATCCGCTCCATCGACGAAGTGAATGAGAGCTGAACATTACATTTGAGAGGAGCACCGCACAATGGCATTTGAATCTTTGACCGACCGCCTTGCCGGTGTGTTCAAAAAGCTGCGCGGCCACGGCAAACTGAACGAGGCGGACATCAAAGCCGCCATGCGTGAAGTCCGGATGGCTCTGCTGGAAGCCGATGTCAACTACAAAGTGGCCAAGGACTTCTGTGCAAAGGTCTCCGAGCGCGCCATGGGACAGGAGGTCATGGAGAGCCTGACCCCCGCCCAGCAGGTGGTCAAGATCGTCAATGAGGAGCTGGTCGCCTTGATGGGCGGCGAGGAGGCTCCCCGTCTGGTGGTCAAGAACAAGGGCCAGACCATCATCATGCTCTGCGGCCTGCAGGGCAACGGTAAGACCACCCATGCGGCCAAGCTGGCAAAATACTTCATCAAGCAGGGCCGCCGCCCCATGCTGGTGGCCTGCGATATCTACCGCCCTGCTGCTATCGACCAGCTGCAGGTCGTGGGCAAACAGGCCGGTGCGCCGGTGTTCACCCTGCCCGGAGAGAAGCCCCCTGCCATCGCAAAGAAGGCACTGGCCCACGCCAAAGACTATGGCAATGATATCATCATCCTCGATACCGCAGGCCGCCTGCAGATCGACGATGTGCTGATGGATGAGCTGGTCCACATCAAAGAGGCCGTCCCTGTGGACGAGACCCTGCTGGTGGTGGACGCTATGGCCGGTCAGGATGCGGTCAACGTCGCTAAGACCTTCAACGAGAAGGTTGGCATCGACGGCATCATCCTCACCAAGACCGACGGCGATACCCGCGGCGGTGCAGCCCTTTCGGTGCTGGCCGTCACAGGCAAGCCTATCAAATTCCAGGGCACCGGCGAGAAGCTGGATGATCTGGAAGTATTCCATCCCGCCCGCATGGCAAGCCGCATCCTCGGCATGGGCGATGTGCTGAGCCTTATCGAAAAGGCACAGGACGCCGCCGACGAGAAGCTGGCAGAAGAAACCGCCAAGCGGATGATGGAAAACAAGTTCGACATGAACGACATGCTGGCCCAGTTCGCCCAGATCCGCAAGATGGGCGGTGCAGGTGCCATGCTGAGCATGATGCCCGGTATGTCCGGCATCGACGCCAGCCAGATCGACGAGAAGGCATTTGACCGCATCGAGGCCATGATCTACTCGATGACCAAGGCCGAGCGCGAGAACCCCTCCATCATCAATCCCAAGCGGAAGCGCCGCATCGCCGCAGGCAGCGGCACCCAGGTGTCGGACGTCAACAAGCTGCTCAAGCAGTTTGAGATGATGCAGAAGATGATGAAGCAATTCAAGAAGAGCCCCAAGGGCTTTGCCCGGAAGCTGGGCGGCCTGATGGGCAACCCCAATGCCTTCCGCGGCATGAAATAAGGTATACACCCCGCTGTGGGGTTGTACAGATAGATTTAATCCCCGCACACCGGGGAACAAGAAATTTTGGAGGATATACCATGGCAGTTAAGATTCGTCTGCGCCGCGTCGGCGCCAAGAAGGCTCCCTTCTATCGTGTTGTTGTTGCTGACAGCCGCTTCCCCCGCGACGGCCGTTTCATCGAGGAGATCGGCACCTACGATCCCAATAAGGAGCCCTCTGTCGTGAACATCGACGCTGAGAAGGCCAAGGCATGGATCGCCAACGGCGCTCAGCCCACCGACACCGTTCGTGTGCTGCTGAAGAAGTCCAACATTCTGTAAGGTGGAGGGCTGACTCATGCAGGAGCTGTTGCTGGCAGTTGCCCGCGGCCTCGTGGAGGATAAGGACGCCGTCAAGGTCACGGTGGACGCCCCCCGTGAGGACGGCACCATCGTCTACCACCTGAGCGTGGCAGAGGGAGATATGGGCCGTGTCATCGGCAAGCAGGGCCGGATCGCAAAAGCCATTCGTGTGGTGATGCGCGCGGCTGCTGTGCGGGTCGATGAAAAGGTCCTTGTTGAGATCGACTGAGCACCCTACAGGCCCTTTGCCCTTGCGGCAAGGGGCCTTTTTTGCTATCATAAAGCTGGCAGTGTTTCGCTCCGCCGAAGGCGGGGCGAAACATTTCTTTCCGGTTATAACCTTAACAACAGGAGATTACAATGCAGCAATATCTGGAAGCAGGCAAGGTCGTGACCACCCACGGCGTGCGTGGCGAAATGAAGCTGGAGCTTTGGTGCGACGGCGTCAACTTTCTGAAAAAGGTGGGCCGGCTTTACCCGTCTGCACAGGGCGGCAAAGCCTACAAGATCACCTCCATCCGTGCGCAGGGGCAGATGGCTCTGCTGCAGCTGGAGGGCGTGAACGACATGGATGCAGCCCGGGCACTGCGGGGGCAGGTGTTCTACTTCGACCGCAATGATGCCACTCTGCCCGCAGGCCGCTGGTATGTGGCCGACCTCATCGGGTGTGAAGTGCGGGACGCTGACACCGGCAAGGTGTACGGCGTGGTGACCAGTGTGGACCACCCCGGCGCACAGGACATCTACACCGTCAAGGCACCCAGCGGCAAGGAATATATGTTCCCGGGCGTGGATGCATTTTTGAAAGAGCGCAACCCGCCGGAAGGCTATATCCTCGTCACGCCTATCCCGGGCCTGCTGGACGACGATTTTGACAGCGAACGGGAGGAAAACTGAGCCATGGGAATGCGTGTGGACATCGTGACCCTGTTCCCGGAGATGTGCCAGCAGGTGCTGGATGCCAGCATCATCGGCCGGGCGGCCAAGCGCGGTTACATTGAGACGCACTGCCACCAGATCCGGGATTATACGCAGAACAAGCAGAAGCAGACGGACGATTACCCTTACGGCGGCGGCTGCGGCATGGT
>DCCL01000005.1:3939-8274 GCA_002313795.1 Faecalibacterium prausnitzii | reverse complement strand
GTGCTTTTCTGGTTCTCTTTTGGTACGCAAAAGAGAACGTATCTCCAGGCGAGAGCAACTTCACCTTCGCGTCAGCGAACCACTAGCCCCGTGGAGCGAATAGCCATTTTGCGGCAGTAGAAAACTTGACCCCCGCCACAAGCGGGAGATGCCGTTTATCTTAAAAGGCTGCCTCGCGCCAGGCGAACATCCTCCCCCACAAATTAAGTAACGATCTCCACCGTGCTCCCTCCGCTGCGCGCCTTCCGCACAACGACCTGCCGCTCGATGCGGTCTTTCAGTGCCCCTACATGGGAGATGATGCCCACCAGCCGGTCGCCTTCGGTCAGACCGGCAAGCACCCGGATGGCCTGTTCCAGCGATTCCTCGTCCAGAGAACCGAATCCCTCGTCAAGGAAGAGGGTGTCCAGCCGGATGCCGCCGGCGGCGCTCTGCACCTCGTCAGAAAGTCCTAGAGCCAGTGCCAGTGACGCCTTGAAGCTCTCGCCGCCGGAGAGGGTCTTGACGCTGCGGCGTGTGCCGTTGTAATGGTCGATGACGCCGAGGTCGAGGCCGGACTGGCTGCGCTGATTCTCGGCTCCGATGCGTTCCAGCTCGTACTGCCCGGCAGTCATCTGCATCAGGCGGGTGTTGGCGTGGACAAGGATGGCATCGAGATAGTTCATCTGGATATAGGCTTCCAGCCGTATTTTCTGCCGGCTGCTCAGAGTCCCTCCGGCGGTGGAGGCCAGCGCGTTGACCCACTGCCACCGCTGTTCCAGTTCGGCGCGGGCTGCGGCGTGCTGACGGTAGAGGCCGACGGCTTTCCGGTTGGGCACCAGCCGGGCCGTCAGGGCTTTTTCCTGCCCGGTGAGGGCGGTGCGCCGGGCCAGAAGTTCGTTTCTGTGTGCTTCCAGCGCCGGGATATCTGTGGACTCCGTTCCTTCCGGAACATCGGGCTGCTGTGCCGTTAGGGCCTGCACGGCAGATTCTGCGGCAGCATAGTCTTGTTCCGCCTTGGCGAGCGCAGCTGCGGCAGCATCCATTCCGGCCCGGAGGGTGCGGCGCCTTTCTTCCAGTTCACGCAGCGTCCATCGGGCGGCATCCCGGTCAGCGGCAGGCAGTGCAGTCCGGGCCTCGCGGCACTGCGACTCCAATGCCTTTGCGGCGGCATTCTGCCGGGCGGCTTCTTCAGCGGCGGCTGCGGCCTGCGCTTCCAGTGCGGTGCGCTGGGCGGTCTTGGCCTTGCGTTCGGCCTCCTGCTCTGCTCGTGCGGCACAGTCGGCGGCGTTCTGCTTCTGCGCAGCGGCAAGGGCTTTCTGGGCGGTGCGCAGAGTGTCGGCCTCCTCAGCCAGTGCAGTTTTGAGCAGAGCGACCGTCAGCGTTACCGGCCCATCCGGCGAGGTGAACCGCTCCGGCAGAAGTGCCTCGGCGTCCCGCCGCAGAGTGGCCCGGGCTTCCTGCAGGGCAGTCAGCGCAGCCCGGGCTGCGGCACTGGCCTCCTGTGCGGCCTGGTCGGCCTGTTCGGCTTCCCGCTTGGCGGCGTTCACCTGTGCCTGTGTGGGGGCTTCCTCAGGCAGGACAGCAAGTGTCGGATGATGGATGCTGCCGCAGACCGGGCAGGGGGCACCCTCTGTCAGACTCTGGGCCAGCAGACCGGCCTGTGCGTCGAGAAAGGCCCGCTCCAGTCTGTCCCGGCGGGCGTGAGCAGTCTCCTGCGCGGCGGCGCACTGCAGGTACTCTTCTTGCGCCCGGCGTGCAGCCTGCCCTCTGCGCTGGTTTTCGGCCAGACTCTGGCCCAGCTGTTCCAGCGCCATTTCCCGGCGGGTGAGCTGTTCAGCCCGGGCCTGCAGGCTCACTTTTTCGGCCTCGGCTCCAGCCAGCCCGGCAAGGATCTGCTCTAGCTGTGCCAGCCCGCGATTCAACTCTGCGAGGGCGGCACGGCGCTTGGCTGCCTTGGCTGATTCCAGTGCGGCGGCGTTCTGTGCGGCTGTAAGGCTCTTTTCAAGGGCTTCCAGCTGGTCGAAGGCCG
This sequence comes from Faecalibacterium prausnitzii, assembly GCA_002313795.1. Classification (GTDB taxonomy): domain Bacteria; phylum Bacillota; class Clostridia; order Oscillospirales; family Ruminococcaceae; genus Faecalibacterium; species Faecalibacterium prausnitzii_L. Next base: position 6,263 of record DCCL01000005.1, on the reverse strand, counting down.
CAAGGTCGGCTCTGGCCCGCTCGACCTGTCCGGCCAGAGCATCCAGCGCAGCGGCATCGCCGGTATGGCGGACAGATTTTGCCCGGGCGGCATCCAGAACGGGCCGGAGCGCGCGAAGCTGTGCCTGCTTTGCGGCAAGCTCCTGCCGTAGTTTCTGGGCCTGCTCTGCCCGGCCAAGGGTCTGCTGAAGGGTGTCCAGCTCTTTCTCGGTTTCGGCCCGCGCAGTGGTGAGGGCGGCAAGAGCCTGCTCCTGCCCGGTCAGCAGGCTGTCCAGCAGGGGCTCAACCGCTTCCGGAAGAGCCTGCCCGCCCGCGGCGCAAAGAGAAGCCAAAGCCTCCAGAGTCTCTGTATCGGCATCGCCCTCGGCCCAGCTCAGGCCGGAGAGCAGCTGCCCGATGCGCACGTTCTGTTCCTCCCGCTGGCGGGTCAGGGCGGCATTTTCTTCCTGCAAACGCTCCTGCAGCCGCTGGTAGGGCTGGGTGCGGAACAGCTTGCGGAAGATGCGGCTGCGCTCCTCGGTGGAGGCGTTGAGCAGCTTGGTGAACTGCCCCTGCGCGATCATGGCGATCTGGCAGAACTGGCTGTAGTCCAGCCCGATGATGTCCATGACGGCGGCGGTGACCTCTTTGGATTTGGTCACCGGCGGGCGTCCGTCCGCGTAGGTGAGGGCGGCGTCTGCCTTTTCCGTAGTGTCGCCGGTGCCGCGCACCTTGGGGCGGGTGTATTCCGGGTTGCGGCGCACGGTATAGCGCTGGCCGTTCAGCTCAAATTCCAGCTCGACAAAGGTTGGCGTTTTGGGGTCGGCATATTTGCTGCGCAGCATACTGCCGTCCCGCACGCCGCCGCTGGAATGGTCATACAGCGCATAGGTGATGGCGTCAAACAGGGTGGTCTTGCCTGCGCCGGTGTCGCCGGTGACGAGATATAAGCCGCCCTTGCCCAGTTTTTCCAGGTCAAGAGTCGTTTCCGCGGCATAGGGGCCGAAGGCGGACATCGTCAGTTTCAGCGGTCTCATGTGTCTTCGTCCTCCTTCCAGATGGATTCAATGAGCTGCTGACAGAACGCTGCCTGCTCTGCGCTGAGCGGCTGGTTGTTCTGCAGTTCATAGAAAGCGGAAAAATGCTCCAGCGGCGAGCGCGTCTCTGCACGCTCCGGGGCCGAGACTTCCTGCTGGGTCTGGGTGCGGCGGTTGTCGTAGTCCAGCCGCATAAGGTTCGGGTAGATGACCCGCAGCCGGGCCAGCGCGTCGGGCACATCCTGCTCATCGGTCAGGGTGATATGGAGATAGTCATCGGTGGCAGTGCCCTCGTAGGCCCGGCGGTCGGTCAGTTCCATGTAGCTGCCCCGCAGTTCCCGCATCTCATGGCGGGGCAGAAGCGGCACGCTTTCCAGAGAGATATCACCCTTTTCGCCCAGCTCCACAAAGAGGGCGGCTTTGCGCTGGTGCACTTCGGAGAAGGAATACTTGAGCGGACTGCCGGAGTAGCGCACCGTGTCCCGCCCCACTTTCTGGGGGCTGTGCAGGTGGCCCAGAGCCACATAATCGAAGCCGTTAAAAAGGCTTACATCGATGCTGTCCACCCCGCCCACGCTGGGCTCCTCGCTGTCGCAGACCGCAGCGCCGGCCACGAACTGATGGACTACCAGCACGCTGCGATGGCTGGGGTCAGGGGCACAGGCCCGGAGCACGCAGCCCAGAGCGTCGTTATAGCTCTCGATGGTCTCTTCCGGGAACACATGCCGGACGGCGGCAGGCTTGAGGAAGGGGAGAAGATAGATGTCCACCGGCCCGTGCTCATCCGTCAGGGTGATGGGGGCAGGCGGCGCGGAGAACACCGGGCTGACGTACACCCGGCTCCCGGCCAGAAGCTGTGCACCGAAGGCGATGCGGTCAGCGGAGTCATGGTTGCCGCTGATGGCGAACACGGGAAGGCTCCGCCGGGCCAGCTGAGTGAGGAACCAGTCCAGCAGCCGGACAGCCTCGGCGGGGGGCACAGGCTTATCGTAGAGGTCGCCGGCCAGAAGCACGCCATCCACGGGGTGCGCATCCAGCAGGGACAAAATTTGTTCGAGGATATAGCGCTGGTCATCCAGCATGGAGAACTCACAGACCCGCTTGCCGAGGTGCAGGTCAGACAGATGCAGAAAGCGCATGACAAAACCGCCTTTCTCATGGAAGATGTTGGTTCCATTATAGAAAAGATGAAGGGGTTTGTCCACTGGGAAAGTGCAGCACAGGGATGCGGGTGGTTGGCGCAAAAAGAGATCAAAAAGAGATTTAGAATGATCTTATCGGCTGAGCTGTCCGGCAGTTCCCTGCCAGC
>DCCL01000005.1:0-3860 GCA_002313795.1 Faecalibacterium prausnitzii | reverse complement strand
CCCTCCGCCCAGCCTCCCGGGGCAGTCAGTTCAGGCACGCAGGTTATTCCAGACGTCCAATGTAAAAATAGTTGTTTCACACATAAAGCAAAAGGGCCTCCCCGGATGGAAAGGCCCAAAAGCAATTTTACATCATGCGGTGGGGAACATTTTTTCCCAGGTGGCTTTGCCCACGGAGCCGTCAGCGGTCAGACTATGCCGGGCCTGATACCGCCGGACGGCGGCGACGGTGTTGCTGCCGTATTTGCCGTCAGTGGAGAGCCGCTCGCCCTCGGCGTTCAGCTTCTGCTGCACCAGCCGGACACTGCCGCCTGCGCTGCCGCTGCGGAGAACCACGCCGGGGTAGGGCACGGTCAGACCGTGCTTAGCCGTGTAGCGGGCATAGAGCACGTTCCAGGTGTTTGCGCCCACCTTGCCGTCCTCGGTGAGACGGTTGCGGAGCTGGAACTCCCGGACGGCCTTCTCGGCATTTGCGCCGTATTTGCCGTCCACGGTCAGGGCATCGTGCCAGGTGCAGCTGTCCCGGACGCCGTTGAGCCAGGTCTGCACAAGGCCTACGTCCGGCCCGGAACTGCCGCGCTGGATGAGAGAGAAATAAGCAGGGATTGCCATAGTGTTGTCACACTCCTTCCGTCTCCATCCTATGCGGAGTGCGGGCAGGTGTGTGCGCTCATTCGGCCAGCAGGATGTCGCCCCGGGGAGCAGTGTGCTCGTTCCACCACTCCACAAGCCGGAACCGGAGGATATAATCTCCGCAGATGAGGTCATTTTCTTCCGGCAGGGCGTAGCCGCCGCAGGCCGAACGGCAGAGTCCCGGATAGAGCACGCACCACCAGTTGCGGCCTGCCCGCTTTGTCCCGATGTCGATGCGCAGGGCGTCATACCGCCCGGCGGGCAGGGAAGTGCCTGCATAATGTCGGGTGGAGAAGTACATATTCACCAGCCGGGCCTTCACCGGTGTATGGATGCCGAACCGGGTCAGTGTCTGCCGGGCCGTCAGCTCAAGGCGGGGAAGGCTCTCTGCTGCCCAGGCCCGGATCTCAGGTTTGTTTCCGGAAGGACAGGCATCATCCAGCAGGGTCAGCACAGCATCCCGGACAGCCAGTTTCACGCTCTGGTCGAGAACGGAATTTGTATCGGCCCGGATGTGAAGCCGCAGAGTATCAGAAGCCAGAACCTTTCCGGTGTCGAGCTGTGCTCGGCCCCAGCCGAGACCGGCAGAAAGCAGGATGCAGAGCATCAGCGAACCTAGCAGAGAAAAACACCATGCCGCCATCTCCCGGCGGTGCATCATGCGGAAACAAGGCATAAAAACAGGCCCTCCTATGGAAATCTTATCCAGAGGATGGGCCTGTTTGCAGAAGTTTATTCGTTTCTTGAAAAAGTGCGGCAGAGGATATCACCGTAACATCGGCTTCTTGTTCAGGGAAGAACCGGCGTGTCGAGGCACTCACTCTGCCGAAGGCCGTGCTTTAACTCGGCGCTCGCCATCAGAGGCAGGGCGGAGGGCAGGTTCCTGCCGGACAGCCCTAGCCGATAAGATGTGGTTCCGGGCCTCCCGTTTCGGTATTTCCCGGCAGGCGGAAGAGCCGCCCCATCGGAAAATCCCCTCGTGGAGGCAGGCAAAACAGCATATCACCAGAATGCCCGAACTGTCTGCTGGAATCAGTTCTTCAGCGACTGCATGGGGGCCGGCAGGCGGCCGCCGCGGTTGATGAACACCGAGGGATCACGCTGATTCACCGGCATGATGGGGCCGTAGCCCAGCAGACCGCCAAAGTCCAGCACCTCGCCTGCCTTGCGGCCGATGGCCGGGATGACGCGGACGGCGGTAGTCTTGCTGTTGACCATGCCGATGGCGGCTTCGTCAGCAATGAGGGCGCTGATGACGGCGGGGGTGGTGTCGCCCGGGATGATGACCATATCGATGCCCACCGAGCAGACTGCCGTCATGGCTTCCAGCTTCTCGATGGTCAGACAGCCGCACTCAGCAGCGTGGATCATGCCGTCATCCTCGCTGACGGGGATGAAAGCACCCGACAGGCCGCCCACATGGTTGGAGGCCATGACGCCGCCCTTTTTCACGGCATCGTTCAGCAGGGCGAGGCAGGCGGTGGTGCCGCAGCAGCCGCAGGTCTCAAGACCCATTTCCTCGAGGATGTTGGCCACGCTGTCACCCACAGCGGGGGTGGGGGCCAGCGACAGGTCGATGATGCCGGCGGGCACACCAAGTTCTTTGGAGGCCAGATTTGCCACCAGCTGGCCCACGCGGGTGATTTTGAAAGCGGTACGCTTTACCAGCTCTGCCACCTGGTCGATAGGGGCATCCTTGGGCAGGCGGGCCAGCGCTGCGCGGACAGCACCGGGGCCGGAGACGCCCACATGGATTTCGCAGTCCGGCTCACCGGGGCCATGGAATGCGCCCGCCATGAAGGGGTTGTCTTCGGGGGCATTGCAGAATACCACCAGTTTTGCCGCGCCGATGCACTGACGGTCGGCAGTCAGCTCGCTGGCCTTCTTGACGGCCTCGCCCATCAGCTTGATGGCGTCCATGTTCAGACCGGCCTTGGTGGCACCGATGTTCACGGAGCTGCACACGATGTCGGTCTCGGCCAGAGCCCGAGGAATGGACTCGATGAGCCGCAGGTCGCCTGCGGAAAAGCCCTTGTGCACCAGAGCCGTGTAGCCGCCCACGAAGTTGACGCCGACCTTCTTGCCGGCGGCATCCAGTGTCTTGGCAAAATCTACGGGGTCTGCATCGGGGCAGGCACCCAGCAGCATGGCGATGGGGGTCACGCTGATGCGCTTGTTGATGATGGGAATGCCGTACTCGGCGCTGATGTGCTCCACGGCAGGCACCAGCCTGGCCGCACGGGTAGTGATTTTATGATAGATCTTTTCGCAGGCTTTTTTGGGGTCCGGGTCGATGCAGTCCAGCAGGCTGATGCCCATGGTGACGGTACGCACGTCCAGATTGTCCTGCGTGAACATCTCGATGGTCTCGAGGATGTCGCCGGTGTTCATCATGCTCATAAAAGACAGCTCCTCTCAGATGGTGTGCATCGCGTCGAAAACTTCCTGACGGGTGAGGTTGATCTGCATCCCCATCTTGGCGGCAAGGGAGTCCATCTGCCTGTGCAGTTCCTCATGGCTCACATTGCAGTTGGAGATATCCACCAGCATGATCATGGCGAACATGCCCTGCAGGATGCTCTGGGTGACATCCTCGATGTTGATGTTCAGCTCACTGCACAGACCGGAGACTTTGGCGACCACGCCCACGGTGTCATGGCCGATAACGGTGATGAAAGCTTTCATAGTTCCTACCCCTTATCTGTTTATTGTTGAGTCGGCCCTCTCTGCGGCTTCTGGACCTGCCCCATCCGGCGCGGCGCACGGCCTTCCCTTCGGAGGAAAAGCTGTCCACCGAAGGTGACGGATGGGGGTGTGGCAGAGAGGCTTATTCGACTTCAGTATAGCAGATTTGACGAAATTTGAATACTCTTTTTGGAAAAAAGAACCGAGACGGAGCGCAAAAGAATGTCTATCGGCCCGAAATATCGCAAAAACCAGATGCAAACCGCACGGCGGTGTGCTATACTTATTTCATATTACCGCCACAGGCTGAACAAAGGAGAAACGACCATGGAACAGCTTTTGAAGATCCTTGAAGACAATGCCCGGATGTCCGTGGAGGACATCGCGGCCATGCTGAATAAATCCCCCGCCGAGGTGGCGGCGATGATCGATCTGGCCCGCGCGCAGGGCATCATCAAGGGCTATAAGACCCTTGTGGACTGGGAAAAGGCCGGAGTCAACCGGGTGGAGGCTGTCATCGAGCTGAATGTCAGCCCCAAGAA
>DCCL01000158.1:16553-20852 GCA_002313795.1 Faecalibacterium prausnitzii | reverse complement strand
GCCAACAACTTCGACTACGCCGCCGTCAAGGCCAAGGGCCTGCAGCGCACCGAGGGCAAAGAGTATGTCGTCAAGGATGGCGACGTCATCGAGTTCCTGTTCAACGTTTGATCATAAAAGTATCTCCCGCGCAGTGCGCGGGAGATACTTTTCATCAGAAAGGACCAACCTATGATTATCGGAATTATGGGCGCGATGCCCGACGAAGTAGACCAGCTCTGTGCCAAGCTGGAGAATGTCACCGTAGAGCCTTACGGCGGCGTGGAGTACCACAAAGGCACGCTGGCTGGCAAGGAAGTCGTCGTCTGCTGCGCCGGCATGGGCAAGGCCAACGCTGCCGCCACCACTCAGGTGCTCATCACGAAGTTCGGAGCCGAAAAGATCATCTTCTCCGGCATCGCTGGCAACATGACCAGTAAGATCGGCATCGGCGACGTGGTCATCGGCAAAACGGTGCTCTACCACGACGCCCAGCTGGATATGATCTGTCAGAACCCGCCCTTCCTGAAGGAATACACCGGCGACCCGGCCCTCATCGCCGCCGCCGAAGCTGCCTGCAAGAAGGTGGGCGTCAAGGCTCTGGTGGGCAAGATCGCCACCGGCGACCTGTTCGTAGGTGACAGCGTCACCAAGGCCGCCATCGAGGCCAAGTGCGCCCCCGACTGCGTAGAGATGGAGGGTGCCGCCGTGAGCCAGATCGCTGCCAAGAACGGCGTGCCCTGCGTCATCCTGCGGGCCATGAGCGACAACGCCGACGAGGACGGCCACGAAGTGCTGGTGGTGAAGAAATTCAGCATTGCAGAGTATGTTGCCACTGCTACGAAGATCGTGGCAGAGATGGTGGAGGCTCTGTAAGAAAGCAGCAATGAAAGAAGCCGGTCATGTGGTCGGCTTCTTTTACTTTTCTGAAGTATTATTATAGAGATAAACGGCTGCTCTCGCCTGCGGCGAGGGTAAGGTCGGGGTAACACAAGGCTTTTGCCTGTAAGATTGACGGCTGCGCCCGCCTGTAGCGGGCGCACTCGTTTTCCTTACCAAAAGCTACCTTGCGCCAGCAGAAACTTCCCCAAACCCTGCCTTTCTCAAAGATACTGCTCCAGCTTCAACCGGTTGTCCTCCTCAAAATCCTGCAGCTTCTGCATCAGCCTCTTGGAGCCCGGCGCTGCATCCGGGTAATCTTTCTGGGACTTGATGCAGTCCACCACCCCCATGCCGCTGCCCTGGGTCAGCATTTCGGCCAGATTCCGGGTGGATTTGTCCGTAAGGGTCTTGACGCTGATGCTCATTTTGGTGTTGAGCTTGGCCATAGCGCTCTGCCCCTGCGCCGAGCCGCCGCAGGCGTCGATGGCGGCATGGGCTTCCTGATTGAGCTGACGGTAGATATTCCGCTGGCGCAGCAGCTCCGCCTTGAACTGCGCATCCTCTGCCATGGGCACCAGCTGGTCGAGGGTATTCTTCCCCATTTCGGTGTTCTGCACCACGGCTTTCAGCAGATTGAGGTTATCGTTTTTCTGGTTTTCCATACAAAAATCCCCCTTTTGGGCTTAGTGTTGCTCAAAAGGGGGATTTTATTCGTCTTATGGTTTATTCTCCGGTATAGACCTGGTCGCCGCCTGCGGCCTGTGCAGCGGCCAACCGCTTCTCGCACAGGTCATACAGGGCATCCCAGTTCTTGCAGCGCACCTCGCGGGTACCGGCCACACCGATGGACTGGGTGAAGGGCACCCGGCGCATCAGCCCCACCGACGCCACGCACTCCCGGGGCATCTCGGCATAGATGGCTTTCAGCTCCTCTTCCAGCTCACGGCGGGTTCGGTCTGCGCAGCCGATGGCGAACAGCGTGTCGCCCAGACGGCAGACCACCCGTTCAGCGGGATGGTCAAAGTGCTTTTTCCACTGGTTTGCCACGAAGCAGACCAGCTGACCCATCACGGCCTCGCCCTGCTGAGCAGCCAGTTCTTCGGCGTTGTCCAGTGAGACCAGCGCCAGTGCGGCGCAACGGTGATGGTCGGTCCACTCATCCAGACGGGTGCAGAACTCCGTCTCATAATACCGGCGGTTGAAAACACCCGACAGAAAATCGTGGTTCATGTCGTCCCGGCACAGCTCCCGCTCCCGCGGGGTCATCCGGTCTTCCGGCAGGTCATTGCCCGCCAGCGGTGCCGTCATCTGCAGCTGCCACACCTTGCCGTCTGCGACGACACAGCGCCGCAGCACGCAATCCACCTGTCCGCCCCGCAGTTCGTAGTCCACCATCAGACCATCGTCCTGCCAGCAGCGGGCGGCATCTTCGTCTACCTGTGTCAGGAGCACTTCCTGAAACGCAGGCCGCGCGCTTTCGACGAACTGCCGCAGGTCCTGTTCAGTCCATTCATTTTTCATGCGTTTTTCCCCATCTTCTGCACCGGTCTCTCCTTTCCGGTGCTCTCTGCCTTTTACAGTCCTATACCTGACTGCATCTGACTGAGATTATACCACCAGAACGAGTTTCTTACCAGCAAAACGCACAATTTTCAAAAAGATTTTTTACATTTTCGTCAGATTGATGTTTCTGTCGCTTTTTTGACCGGCTCCTTTGCACGGCAGTACACCTCGCACTCTGCCTGAATGCGGTTTGCCAGCAGGTCGGTACCGAACCCGGCAGCAGCGCGCCAGGTCCAGTTTCCGCCCAGCTTGCCCGGGGTGTTCAGGTGTGCTTCTGCACCCAGGCCCAGCCAGTCATACATGGGGATGATAGCCCGGTCTGCCACAGAGCCGAGGGCAGCGCGAATGAGCGCAATGCGGGCGGCATCGGGCTTGACAGCGGCTACTTCCTTGGCGGTAGGCTTGCAGGGTGTCAGGTGGAGATAAGCCGCAGCCGTGGTCTTTTCCTTCTCCGTTGCGCCATGCACCCACCAGTCGGTGAGGGTGGTGTTGTCATGGGTGCCGGGGTAGACCACGCTGTTCTTGACGTGGTTATGGGGCAGATACTCGTTATCGCCGCCGCTGAAAGCGAACTGCAGCACCTTCATGCCCGGGAAGCCGCTGTCGGCCAGCAGCTCACGGACACTGGGCACAAGGTCGCCCAGATCCTCTGCAATGATGGGCAGTTTGCCCAGAGCAGCTTCCAGCGCCTGGAACAGCTCCATCCGGGGGCCGATCTCCCACTTGCCGGTGCGGGCGGTGGCACTGCCTGCCGGGATGGCCCAATAAGTATCAAAGCCGCGGAAATGGTCGATGCGGAGCAGGTCATAGATGCCCAGCGCATGGCGGACGCGGCGCACCCACCAGGCATATCCGGTCTGTTTATGATACGGCCAGTTATACAGTGGGTTGCCCCAGAGCTGGCCATCCGCAGAGAAGTAATCCGGCGGGCAGCCTGCCACCCGGGCAAAACCGCCATCGCGGTCCAGCTCAAACAGCTCACCGCCCACCCAGGCGTCCACCGAGTCCGCAGAAACATAGATGGGGATATCACCCAGGATCTTCACGCCCTTTTCGTTGGCGTAGTCCTTGACCTTTTTCCACTGAGCAGCAAACTCATACTGCAGGAACTTCCAGAAGCCGATTTCCTCGGCCTGTTCGGCGCGGAACTTCTCCAGTGCCGCAGCATCCCGCAGGCGGTACTCCCGGGGCCAGTCCGTCCAGCTCTTCATGCCGTTGGCCGTCTTGAGGGCCATATACAGAGCGTAATCATCCAGCCAGCTCTCATTGCTGAGGGTGAAGGCATAGTAGTCATCAGGGTAGTAATGGGCGCAGCCATGAAGGCCTGCATATTTCTTTTGCCATGCGGCATAGGCCATGCGCAGCACCTTATAACGGCTGGTATAAAGCGTACCGTAATCTACGCTCAGAGGGTCAGTGCCCCACTTTTCTGCCTTGAGCTGAGCCGCTGTGAGCAGGCCCTCGGCTTTCAGAGCGTCCAGGTCGATAAAATAGGGGTTGCCTGCAAAGGCCGAGCAGCTCTGATAAGGGCTGTCGCCGTAGCCGGTAGGGCTCAGGGGCAGAAGCTGCCAGATATGCTGGCCCGCTGACGCCAGAAAATCCACGAACTTGAGCGCTTCCGCTCCGAAGCAGCCAATGCCATAAGGGCCGGGCAGGCTGGACACCGGCATCAGGATTCCACTTTCACGCATGATGTTACCTTCCTCGTTTTTATATTCTGTTTTCCGGTTTATGCTGTTTCCTATCATAACATAAGCGCAGACTATTTTCCACAGGCAAAAAACGTGGTATACTGGGGTTTATAGTGGGGGAATGTTCTCTTTTGGTGCAGGGATTGGCCCACCGGTAATTTCCTTCGCAAGTGAGGTCGAGTTG
>DCCL01000158.1:16264-16396 GCA_002313795.1 Faecalibacterium prausnitzii | reverse complement strand
CCTATTGCCTTCGGCAACAGGGTTCCCCCAGCGGACACTTGCTTAGGGAACAACCGGCGTGCCTAAGATGTTTGCTCCCACCATTGGAGGCGGGGTGGAGGGCAGTTCACTGCCAAGCGGCTCAATCGCAAA
>DCCL01000158.1:0-16216 GCA_002313795.1 Faecalibacterium prausnitzii | reverse complement strand
GTTTTGCGATAGCTGGCAGGGAACCGCCGGACTGCCAAGCCGATTAAGAGACATCTCTGGTATCCTGCCGTTCGCGGCCCCAATCGGCTTTCTCTTTCTTCATCTCAAAAACCTGTTACATAGGAGGTATCGTGCCATGCAGAGCACGGAGAAATATTTCGAAAAAGACGCATTCCGTACCAGCGCCGCCGGGGTCATTCTGGCCGCTGAGCCGGATACCAAGACCGGCGGCGGGCGCGTCGCGCTGGACGGTACAGTGTTCTACCCCGAAGGAGGCGGACAGCCTGCCGACCGGGGCACCCTGACACTGGAAGGCGGCACGGTGCTGAACGTCACCGACGTCCATGAAAACGGCGGCGTCATCTGGCACACCGTGGAAACTCTGCCTGCATCCGTCCGGCCCGGCATGAACGTCACCGGCACCATCGACTGGGAGTGGCGGTTCGACAAGATGCAGCAGCACACCGGTGAGCATATCCTCTCCGGCATCCTGCACCAGATGTTCGGAGCTGAGAATGTGGGCTTCCACATCGGCTCCGACGCCGTGCGGATGGACACCAGTGTGCCCATCACCGCCGAGGGCCTGCGGGAGGCGGAACTTGCTGCCAATAAGATCATCTGGCAGGACGTGCCGGTGCTCATCTCCTACCCCACCCCCGAAGAGCTGGCAGCGCTGACCTACCGCAGCAAAAAGGAGATCGCCGGACAGGTGCGCATCGTGACCATCCCGGGAGCTGATGTCTGCGCTTGCTGCGGCACCCACACCGCCACCACCGGACAGGTGGGACAGGTCAAGATCCTGACGTCTGAGAACTACAAGGGCGGCGTCCGGCTCAGCGTGGTCTGCGGCGGGCGTGCCCTGCGGGAAGCGCAGGCCATGCGGAGCCGTCAGGCCGATATCGGTGCCCTGCTCTCGGCCAAAGCCGACCAGACTGCCGTGGCCGTCCATCGGGTGTACGATGAGTACACGGCCCTGAAGTTTGCCCACTTCGGCCTCTGCGCCCAGCTCTTCGACGCCCTCGCCGCCCAGCTCAGCCCGGAGGAAGATGCCATCCGCATCGTGCCCGGCCTCGACCCTGACGGCCTGCACCGGCTGGCCGTCCGGCTCAGCGAGGCCACCACCGGCCTCTGCGTAGCCCTGACCCTCAACGAGAAGGGCACCGGCTACTGCATTGCTCAGGCCAATGGAGATGTCCGCGCCCTGACCAAAGCACTGAACACTGCCCTCAATGGCCGGGGCGGCGGCAAACCCGGCATCTGTCAGGGCAGCTGTGCTGCTGCTCCTGAGGAAGTAGAAGCATTTTTGAAAAGCAGCCGATAAAGCTTCCTGCCTGCATCCCTGCTGCCTTTTCCGTCAACTTTAAAATCAACAAGGAGAATCACAACCTATGAGAATGCGTTTCAAACCCTACGCCCACGATGAGCTGATGGCCGCCGATTTCCATGTCCACGACCCCTTCATCTGGGGCGGCAAGTGGCACAGCCAGTATGCCCGCCCGGAACAGCCCTTCATGCTGGAACTGGGCTGCGGCAAGGGCGGCTTCATTTCCCAGCTGGCCTCCGCCCACCCGGAGAACAACTATCTGGGCATCGACATCACCGACAAGGTGCTCATCCTTGCCAAGCGGAAGATCGAGGCCGAGTACGAGAAGGCCGGCCGACCCATCGACAACGTGAAGATCATGAGCGCCGACATCGAGCGCATCCGGAACGTCATCTTCCCGGAGGACACCGTCAGCCGCATCTACATCAACTTCTGCAATCCCTGGAGCAAGAACGCGTCCTCCAACAAGCACCGTCTCACCTATCCCCGCCAGCTCATCCAGTACCGTGCCTTCCTTGAGGACGGCGGCGACATCTACTTCAAGACCGATGACGATGACCTGTTCCGGGACAGCCTGGAATACTTCCCCGCTTCCGGCTACGACATCATCTGGAAGACCTTCGACCTCCACGAGAACGAACCGGAGTGGAACATCCGCACCGAGCACGAGGGGATGTTCACCGAGATGGGCATCAAGATCAAAGCCCTCATCGCCCGTAAGAAAGCCGGCGACAATACCGTGACCTGGGTGGAGCCGAAGGTGCTCAAGAAGCTGGCGGCACAGGCCGAGGCCGAAGCCGCCGCAAAGGCTGCTGAGGGTGATGGAAATGTCTGACCCCTGCGAGTTCTGCGTGAACAACGTGCAGGACGAGTTCGGCAGCTGGTACTGTGCCGAGGGCGGCGCACTGGACGAGGACGAGATGGCCCGCTATCTCTCCTGCACCACATCGGCGTGCCCTTATTTTGAGCCGGGCGATGAATATAACATCGTCCGTAAACAAAACTAAAGCGGAGGTGTTTTCGTGTCGTTTTTCCTCAATACGATGGTCTGCGGCCTTTCGCTGTATCAGATCCTCGCTTATTTTCTGATCTATTCCTGTCTGGGCTGGTGCCTTGAGGTCATCTATGCCGCCGTCACCACCGGCGAGCTGGTGAACCGGGGCTTCCTCAACGGCCCGGTCTGCCCCATTTACGGATTCGGCATGATCCTGGTCCTCTTTGTACTGACGCCGCTGGAGCACAATCTGCTCCTGCTCTATCTGGGCGGCGTCATCCTTCCCAGTGCGCTGGAACTCATCGGCGGCTGGGCGCTGTACAAGCTCTACCGCACCCGCTGGTGGGACTACAGCGATTTTCCCTTCAACATCGGCGGCTATATCTGCCTGCAGTTCTCCCTGCTCTGGGGCGTGGGCACCATGGTGATGGTCAAGGTCATCCATCCCGCCATCGCCTCACTGGTGGAGATGGTGCCCACGACAGTAGGCTTCATCCTCATGTGCGTGCTCTACGCCATCTATGCCGCCGACGCGGTGGCTACCGGCTTTGCCGCCTCTGACCTGGCCCGTGAGCTGGATGCTCTGGAAAAGGTGGCCGACAGCATGCACGCTGTCAGCGACGCCATGACCGAGCTGCTGGGCTCCACCGCCATGGATATGGACAAGAAAGTGGACGAGAGCCGTCTGCAGTTCAAGCTTGCCGCCGCCGAGGCCCGGGACAGCTACACCCGGCTTTCGCCCCGTGAGGCTGCAGCTGCCATGCGCAGCCGCGCCGACGAGGCCATGGAAGCCGCCCGCCGTGCCAGCCAGACGGCCCGGCTCAACGCTGCCGAGGCGGCAAAGGCCGTCAAGCTGGCAGCGCAGGGCAAAGCCGAACGGACGGCCTCCCTGCTCCAGCTGGAACAGCTGGCCGACGAGCTGGCCGCACGGGCACAGGCCATGCAGGCCCGCACCCGCAGCAGCACGCCCCTGCTGGGCAAACACCGTATGCTGAAGGCATACCCTCAGCTGAAGCACGGCCAGAACAACCGTTCGCTGGACAGCCTGCTGAAGCAGCTCCAGAAAGAATACCCCCATACCTTCGACCACGATTTTACTTCTCAGTGAGATGGAAAAACGGCTGGTGCAGTTCAGAGCTGCACCAGCCGTTTTCCGTTTTGAGCAGGTCAATATCAGGCCCAGAGGTTCTCCGGGTAGAGGCCGTCTGCGGTCTTCTTTGCAATGGCGTCTACCACCACGGGCTTATCTTCCCGGTAGGTGACGCCATACCACTTATCGGTGCTGCGCAGCACCTGGACAGCGGCCTTCTTCTCCTCGATGAGCTCACTCACTACCAGCGGCAGGAAGTATTCACACTTGAGGGGGTTCTTTTTCAGGTTCTCGTCCAGCCAGCCCGCAAAGCGGCGGTCGGCCTCCCGGAGGAAGCTCTCCCCGAAGCCCCAGAGGTTCATGCTCACAGGGGTATCGCCGGGCAGGTCGTTCCAGCTTTCGCCGCCGTCTTCGGTGTAGTGGATGCCGCCCTCATAGGTCTCGATGCGGGTGCGCTCGGTGACGCTGTGGAGGGTGTGATCTTTGTTCAGTGCGCAGATGCCCCGGGCCACGCTGCCGTTCTCGGAGACGGTATTCTTCAGCAGGTAGCTCACCATGCAGTAGTCGTAGACTTCCCCGTCCGCATGGGTGGAGAGATAATCATAGATGACCTTGAAAGCCTCCGGGCCGTAGTAGTCATCCGCATTGATGACGGCGAAGGGGCCGTGGATGTAGGGCTTTGCGGCCAGAACGGCGTGGCAGGTGCCCCAGGGCTTGACCCGGCCCTCCGGGATGGCATAGCCTTCAGGCAGCTCATCCAGCTGCTGGAAAGCGTACTTCACGTTCATCACCTTGGAAACGCGGTCGCCGATGGCCTTTTTGAAAGCATCCTCGATCTCATGCTTGATAATGAAGATGACCGTCTCAAAGCCTGCGCGGCGGGCGTCGTAGAGAGAGTAGTCCACGATGACCTGACCGTTGGGGCCCACCGGGTCGATCTGCTTCATGCCGCCGTAGCGGCTGCCCATGCCTGCCGCCATGACCACCAGTACCGGTTTATCCATATTTTATTTCCTCCTCAAAAAGGTATTTTATGTTCCATTTTTATTATACTCCAAACCCGCTCCGGCAACAAGACAAGGTGCACATTTTTGATTTTAGCAATTTATTCTTGCATATTTCGGCAATTAAATCTTGCCTTTTGTGCTCAGAGCGGGTATAATGGCATCATCCGACCGAACACCGGCCAGCCGTCTTTCCGGGGCCGCAGCAAGAAAGTGAGAATCTTCCCATGAACGAAACTGTTACCAAGCGTTTCCTGCTCTACTTCCGTCTGATGATGGTGGCCTGGATCCTTGTAGCCAATGCCTTTTTTCACGCCATCGATTTCCAGTACAGCTGGCTGGTCTTCCTGAGCAACATCATGCTCTTCACCATGGAGGGTGACCTCAAAGAGCGCTTCATCAGCGTGGAGCTGGGCGGTCTGGTGGGCATGGTGCTCACCGTCATCGCCATGCTGGCCATCGGTGCCCTGACCCCCGTGCTGGGCGGAATGCTGGGCCTGCTCCTCCCGCTGGGCGTGGTGCTCTTCATCCTCATCATCCTGCACCCCTACGCCCCCAAAGTGCTCAATAACGTGGGTTTTGCCTACCTGACCGTGGCCTGCATCGACAGTGCCACCTTCGCCGCCAACCTGCCCCTCTTCTTCGGGGTGTACATCGTGGGCTCTCTGGTCTTCAACGGCGGCTGCGTGCTGCTCATGAAGCCTGCCCGTGCTCTGGCTGCACGGAGCGTTATGACCTCTGAGGGCAGCGCCGACATCTGACATTTCCTATTTCTTCTCTTTTCGATAGCCGCGCCCGGCGACTGCACCGCCGGGCGCGGCTCTTTTTTATTTTATATGTCGGCAGCAAAATTTTGAATGGATTCTGCCCCTCTGCCATGCTACAATAAGGGAAACAGGGCAGTCCGCATTTTTGATGCATCGCCAGCATCTGCAAACTGCACCTTACAAAGATGCCGTTTTGTCTGGCATTCTTTATAAAATTCACAATAAAAAATCAAGAAAAGGAGTCCTTCGCCATGTACACTGCATCCTCTGCACGCTATTCCGTCCTGCCCTACCACCGCTGCGGCAAGAGCGGCCTGATGCTGCCCGCCGTTTCGCTGGGCCTGTGGCACAACTTTGGTGATACGTCCAGCTTCGAGAACATGCGCACCCTCTGCCGCACGGCTTTCGACAACGGCATCACCCACTTTGACCTGGCCAACAACTACGGCCCTGAGCCGGGCAGTGCTGAGAAGAACTTCGGGCGCATCTTCAAGGAAGACCTCGCCCCCTACCGCGATGAGCTCATCATCAGCACCAAGGCGGGCTATACCATGTGGGATGGCCCCTACGGTGACTGGGGCAGCCGGAAATACCTGCTGGCCAGCCTCGACCAGAGCCTGAAGCGGATGGGCCTTGAGTATGTGGATATCTTCTACCACCACCGGATGGACCCCAACACCCCGCTGGAAGAGACCATGGGCGCTCTGGCACAGGCTGTGCAGAGTGGCAAGGCCCTCTACGCCGGCCTGTCCAACTACAACGGTGAGACGCTGGAAAAGGCCTGTGTCATCCTCGACGAGCTGCACGTGCCCTTCGTCATCAACCAGAACCGTTACTCCATCTTTGACCGCACCATTGAGCAGAACGGCCTGAAAGAGACCGCCGTCCGTCTCAACAAGGGCATCATCGCCTTCAGCCCGCTGGCTCAGGGTCTGCTGACCAACCGGTATCTTCACGGCATCCCCGAGGACAGCCGCATCCGCACCGATGGCCGGTTCCTGAAGGAGACCACCCTCACCGAGGAAAAGCTGGCCCAGATCCGTGCCCTGAACGATATCGCTGCCGCCCGCGGCCAGACTCTGGCCGAGATGGCACTGGCCTGGATCCTGAAGGATGGCAAAGTCACCAGCGTCCTCATCGGCGCCTCCAAGCCCCAGCAGATCCTCGACAACATCGCCGCCCTGAATAACACCAGCTTCACCGCAGAAGAGCTGGAAGCCATCGACAAAGCTTCCGGATTCTATTACAAGGAGTAAATCATGCCCAAAACTGTCTGGATCACCGGCGCATCCTCCGGCATCGGCCGGGAATTTGCCCGCCGGTACGCCCGCCTCGGCTTCCGGGTCATCCTCACCGCCCGCCGCGTTGACCGGCTCAAGGCTCTGGCCGCAGAATTGACCGGGAAATACAACGCCTTCTGCCGCATCCTGCCCGCTGACCTGGAGCAGGAGAGCGAGCTTGACCGCCTCTGTGCCGAACTGGCTGACGAGCGGCTGGATATCTTCATCAACAACGCCGGTTTCGGCGTCTGCGGCAGCTTCCTCGAGACCAGCTGCGACAAAGAGCTCTCCATGGCAAAGGTCAATGTCCTTGCCATGCACCGGCTGTTCAAGTTCGCCGTCCAGAAGATGGAGACTCAGGGCTTCGGCACCGTGCTGAACGTGGCCTCTTCTGCCGGCCTCCTGCCCGGCGGGCCCTATATGGCGGGCTATTATGCCTCCAAAGCCTATGTGGTCAGCCTGACCCGGGGCGTAGCCGAAGAGCTGCGGGAGCAGCACAGCCCGGTCTATGTCTGTGCCCTCTGCCCCGGCCCGGTAAACACTGAGTTCAACGACCGTGCCGACGTGGTGTTCGCCCTGCGGGGCATCAGTCCGGAGCTCTGTGTGGAGGAAGCCATGCGGGGGATGCTGCACCGCAAAATTATTATTGTCCCATCGGCCCTGATGCGGGCGGCGACGACAGCCCAGCGGCTCGTTCCCATCCCCCTGCTGATGCCCATCGTGGCCCGGCAGCAGAAGAAAAAACTGGGCTGAATCGTCATTGTGTGCAACAAGCCGCAATCCTCCCCGCGTTTCGGCCCATCTTTATGACAATTTCACGAAAACGCTGTGCGAAAGCAAAAAATTTGCAGTAAACATGCCAAGAAAGTACCTTGACAGTAGAATCAAAGAATGTTACTCTAGTATACAAGAGGGCGGATAGCCGGGAGGTCCGGCTGCGGTTTCCGTGACTGCAGCCGAGGACATCTGGTATACTCCCGGCAGCGCACCGCACCGCAAAGCAAAATCAGAATTGGAGGACTTCATTATGGCACAGTGCACTCCCAAATCTTTTGACCTGACCGGCAAGGTCGCGCTCATCACCGGCGCATCCTACGGCATCGGCATGGCTATCGCAAAGGCAATGGCCGCCAACGGTGCTACCATCGTTTTCAACGACCTGAAGCAGGAGCTGGTCGATAAGGGCCTGGCTGCTTACGCCGAGGCCGGCATCAAGGCTCACGGCTATGTCTGCAACGTCTGCGACGAGGACGCCGTCAACGCCATGGTGGCAAAGATCACCGAGGAAGTCGGCCATATCAACATCCTGGTCAACAACGCCGGCATCATCAAGCGCATCCCCATGACCGAGATGACCGCTGCCGAGTTCCGTCAGGTGGTGGACGTTGACCTGAACGCTCCGTTCATCGTCTCCAAGGCTGTCATCCCCGACATGATCGCTCAGGGCGGCGGCAAGATCATCAACATCTGCTCCATGATGAGCGAGCTGGGCCGTGAGACCGTCTCCGCCTACGCTGCTGCCAAGGGCGGCCTGAAGATGCTGACCAAGAACATCGCCTCCGAGTACGGCCAGTACAACATCCAGTGCAACGGCATCGGCCCCGGCTACATCGCTACCCCGCAGACCGCACCTCTGCGCGAGCGTCAGCCCGACGGCAGCCGTCATCCCTTCGACAGCTTCATCGTCGCCAAGACCCCCGCAGGCCGCTGGGGCAACCCCGAGGACCTGGGTGGACCCGCTGTCTTCCTGGCTTCTGAGGCTTCCGACTTCGTCAACGGCCTCATCCTGTACGTTGACGGCGGCATCCTGGCTTACATCGGCAAGCAGCCGCAGTAACCTTCCCGCATAATCTGCACCCGCAGTGCTCTCCCGAAAGGGGGCACTGCGGGTGCTTTTATTTTGTCTTGAATTTCGACAAACCGTCCAGATTTTTCATTGATTTCATGTGCAATATGACTGTTGACAGTATATATATATATATATAATTGATATAGATAAAATTCATCATTCCTCGACAAGATCATTCGGGAGGTGGGCCTTTTGGCCGGAAAACTCTGTCCGAACTGCAAGCAGTTTACATTTTTCAGGACCGTCGGCGAAAACCGCGAATGTACAAAATGCGGGTATAAGATGGTCGTTCCCATCGCGGGCAGGGGCCGCGGCGAACGCTGCCCCAACTGCGGAAAACTGACAGTACAAATTCAGGGTGGAAAGAAGTGCTGCACTAACTGCGGCGCAACTTTCAGAGGAGGAAAAAATGTCTAAGCCTAAAACAACGATGCCCGATGAACTCAAGAGCAAATGTGCTGCTGTCATCCATACCGCCACGACGGCCGCTGCTGCCGCCGGTGTCATCCCGATCCCCATGGCAGATACCATTCCCATCACCGGCGCACAGGTCGCCATGATCATCGGATTGGGACGTGTTTTTGATATTCCTCTGTCCGAAGCCGCTGCCAAATCCATCCTCGGCGGCACAATGGCCAGTCAGGCCGGCAGGGCCATCTTTTCCAATATCATCAAGGGCATTCCCGGTGTCGGGACTCTGGTTGGCGGCGTCATCAGTGCCGGAACTTCGATCACTCTGACGGAAACGCTTGGCTGGATGGTTGCAGACGATTTCTACCACAAGAGTCTTGACCCTGATGCAGAAAGCATCCTCGACACAGCTAAGACCGTTCAGCATGATTTTGGCGACTTTGTGGACAATGTAAATTCTAGTGCCAAATCGGCTGCTGCTTCTACTAAGAAGAAAAAACGCTTTGGCGTTCTCTGAGCATTGGGACAAAACATTGCTCCATAAAAGCTTCTGAGTGCTCCATGCGCCCTCTTTTCATATCGGAGGAGTCCTTATGTCTTTTGACTCTAACCGGGACGACGATTCTCTTCTGAAAGCATCTATCCTGAAGCCGCAGATCACTGCCCTTGTAAGCACTCTTCAGGGACGAGGAGAGTCCGTATGATTTTTCATCTTGCAAAGAGAGGTGTTCCCTATGGCATTTTTCAAATCACCAGAAGAAATGTATGCCGCCCGCGCCAAGAGTTTTAAGGCGCAGGGTGACGCACACTGGGCACAGGCCAAGTCCGGACAAGGTGGCTCTCACTATGCCAAAGCACGCGACTGTTATGAAGCCGCCGCATATAATGAAGCCAATGCCAAAAGATGCCACGATACCGGCGCAACATTCGCCAAGAACAAAAAGAAGAAGTAACAGACTGCTGCTGCACGCCTTCCGGGCTCGTGCAGCAGCTCTTTTCTTCTCTCCCGTTTTCCTGCTTCTGATTGACTTTTCTCCATCAACAGGATACACTGATGGTATATAAAATGCGTCTTTTCCGCATTTTCGGAAAAGAACAGCCAAATCCACGTTTACAGGAGGACTTTTCCATGAAGATCGCACTCATCAACGAGAACAGCCAGGCCGCAAAGAACGGCATCATCGAGGCCGCACTGAAAAAGGTCGTGGAGCCCATGGGCCACGAGGTGGTCAACTACGGCATGTATGCTGCCGACGATGCCGCTCAGCTGACCTATGTGCAGTGCGGCATCCTTGCCGCCATCCTGCTGAACAGCGGCGCAGCCGATTATGTCGTCACCGGCTGCGGCACCGGCGAGGGTGCCATGCTGGCCCTGAACAGCTTCCCCGGCGTTATCTGCGGCCATGTGGAAGACCCGGTGGACGCCTACACCTTTGCCCACGTCAACGACGGCAACGCCGTTGCCATGCCCTTTGCCAAGGGCTTCGGCTGGGGCGGTGAGCTGAACCTCGAATACTGCTTCGAGAAGCTGTTCGGCTTCGGCCATGGTCAGGGATACCCCAAGGAGCGCGTCGTGCCCGAGCAGCGGAACAAGAAGATCCTCGACGGCGTCCGCGCCGCCACCTTCAAGCCCCTCATCGAGTGCCTGAAGAGCATCGACCAGGAGCTGCTGAAGGGTGCCATTGCCGGCGAGAAGTTCAGCGAGCTGTTCTTCGCCTCCTGCAAGGATGAGGAACTGGCCGCCTATATCAAGAGCCTGTTGGCCTGAGCGGAGCACTGCCCATGACTGCCCTGTATCACCTGAACGAGAACCTCGCCCACCTGCTGGAGGGCTTTCTGGAATCCGCTGTTCCCCTCATCGCGGGGCTGGCGGAAGTCATCGGCCTGTTCATCATCGTGACCAGTCTGGCAAAAGCCACCTGGCACTATGTGCGGACGACCTTTTTCCATGAGCAGTACGATTTCCACCACGAGATGAGCACCGGCCTGACCACGGCACTGGAATTCCTGATGTCAGCAGAGATCGCCAAGACCTTCCTTTTGCAGAACCTGGAATCCGTGGTGCCGCTGGCCGCCACCTTCGCACTGCGGGCCCTGATGAGCCTGCTGCTCCATGTGGAGATGCAGGCCGGGCACTCCGAGGAAAAATGATGCCGCCAAACTTTTCCGGTCCCGTAGTTTTTCAGTTTGTGTAAAATGTCAAAAATAGCATTCAGCTCTTGACACTTTGCTCAAACCGCTCTATACTCTTGCCATCGAAAGCAAAGGCGCTGACGGATGAAAGTCCGGTCAGCGCCTTTTGTGTTTCCGGGGGAAGTGTGTCCCCTGCGGCCCGGAGTGAAGCAATGCGGCTTCCCGTGCCGGTTTTTCACGCTGCTGCGCAGATAGAGAGGTGCAGCAGCGGGTGTGTCCGCGCTGCCGGGCTGGCACCCGGCGGCAAAACGAGTGGGGGAGGTATCTGCATTATGTTCAGTTCCGTCAACACCTGTTGGACGCTGGTAGCAGCGTTCCTGGTCTATTTCATGCAGGCCGGCTTTGCGCTCTGCGAAGCAGGCTTTACCCGCGCTAAGAACACCGGCAATATCCTTATGAAAAACATGATGGATTTTTGTATCGGCACCCCGTGCTACTGGGTCATCGGCTTCGGCCTGATGTTCGGCGGCACCAGCGCCCTCATCGGCGGGTTCGACCCGTTCATTCAGGGTGATTATTCTCATCTGGGTCTCGATATCCCCCTATGGGTGTACATCGTGTTCCAGACCGTCTTCTGCGCCACGGCAGCCACCATCGTCTCCGGCTCCATGGCCGAGCGCACCAACTTCAAAGCCTACTGCGTTTACTCCGCAGCCATCTCGCTGGTGGTCTATCCCATCTGCGGCCACTGGATGTGGGGCGGCGGCTGGCTCCAGAGCATGGGCTTCCATGACTTTGCCGGTTCTGCAGCCGTCCACAACGTCGGCGGCATCATCGCCATGCTGGGCGCTGCCCTGCTGGGCCCCCGCATCGGCAAGTACGACAAGGACGGAAAGCCCCACGCCATCCCCGGCCACAACCTGACCGCCGGTGCTCTGGGCGTGTTCATCCTTTGGTTCTGCTGGTTCGGTTTCAACGGCGGCTCTTCCCTGAGCCTGTCCACCGATGAGACCATGACCATGACCGGTCTGGTCTGCTTCAACACCAACCTGGCCGCCGCAGTGGCCACCTGCGTGACCATGCTCTTTACCTGGAAGCGCTACGGCAAGCCCGACGTCTCCATGACCCTGAACGGTTCTCTGGCCGGTCTGGTGGCCATCACCGCAGGCTGTGATGCAGTTTCTCCCTTCGGCGCATTCGCCATCGGCTTTGTGGCCGGCATCCTCGTGGTGCTGAGCGTCGAGTTCTTCGATAAGATTGCCAAGATCGATGACCCCGTGGGCGCTGTCTCCGTCCACTTCGTCAACGGCGTCTGGGGCACCATTGCAGTGGGCCTCTTCTCCGACGGCGGCGACGGCGTAGGCAAGGGCCTGTTCTACGGCGGCGGCCTGAGCCAGCTTGGCATCCAGCTGCTGGGCATCATCACCGTGGACATCTATGTTCTGGTCGTGATGTTCATCATCTTCAAGATCATCGACAAGACCATTGGCCTCCGCGTCCCCGCCGAGGTGGAGATTGACGGTCTGGACATCCACGAGCACGGTCTGGCTTCCGCTTATGCCGGTTTCGCCATCTCCGATGCAAACTCTGCCGCCATGGTGCCCAACGAGAACACCGACCTGGGCGAGGACGATGCCGCAAAGGCTTCGGCCAAGCAGATGGATGCTGCAGTTCCTGTAGTGCATGAGCCCGCCGTCATCCACGACGGCATCTACGACACCGGCATGCACAAGGTGTCCATCATCGCCAAGCTCTCCAAGTTCGACCAGCTCAAGAGTGCCCTCAACGATCTGGGCGTCACCGGCATGACAGTCACTCAGGTCATGGGCTGCGGCATCCAGAAGGGCACCACCGAGAAATACCGCGGCGTGCCCGTGGACAGCACCCTGCTGCCCAAGATCAAGGTGGAGGTCATCGTCTCCAAGATCTCTGTGGATTCTGTGGTGGATGCCGCCAAGAAGGCCCTGTACACCGGCCACATCGGCGACGGCAAGATCTTCGTCTACAATGTGACCCGTGTGGTCAAGATCCGCACCGGCGAGGAAGACTACGCCGCCCTGCAGGACGTGGAATAAGCGCCCTGCCCCAATTCTAACCGCTGTCCCGCCTTTATGGCGTGACGATATGTTCTCCTTTTTCCTTTTTCTGATAATTCCAAACAGCACAAAGCCCGCTCCTTCCGCACAAGGGAGCGGGCTTTGTCGTTTCTTGACAGCACCGGAGTGCCGTGCTATCTTTGGAGATAGAATATTGAACACAGGAGTGTTATCATGAAAGATCTTTTGAAAAAGGAGCTTTACTCCTTCCGGGCCGTTGCGGCCATTCTGGCCCGCTGGCTTCTGCTGGCCGTCCCCACCGGCCTTGTCTGCGGCGGTGTGGGCACGGCGTTCCATCTGGCGGTGGAGCAGGTCACGGAGTGGCGGGGAGAACATATCTGGCTGCTCTGGCTGCTGCCGGTGGCGGGCCTTGCCATCGTGGCACTTTATAAGGTAACGGGCTGCGAAGGGATGGGCACCAACAACGTCATCCGGGCCGTCCACAGCGGCGAGAGCGTCAGCCCCCTGCTGGTGCCGGCCATCTTCTTCGGCACCGTGCTCACCCACCTCTGCGGCGGCTCTGCCGGCCGGGAGGGCGCTGCGCTGCAGATGGGCGGCAGCATCGGCTACAACATCGCCAAGCTCTTCCACTTCTCCGACCATGACCGCCGCACCGCCACAGCCTGCGGCATGGCGGCATTCTTCTCGGCACTGTTCGGCACCCCGCTGGCGGCGACCCTCTTCGGCATCATGGTGGAAGATGTGGGTCTGGCCTTTTCGGTGGCCTTTGTGCCCGGCTTCGCAGCCGCTCTCATCGCCTACGGCGTGTCGCTGGCCTGCGGCATCGCCCCCACCCACTTTGCACTGACCGCACCGGCTCTGTCCCTCGACACCGCGCTGCTGGTGGCCGTGCTGGGCGCAGCCTGCGCGCTGGTGTCCCGGGTGTTCTGCTGGCTGCTCCACACCATGGAGCACGAGATGCCCCGCCGCCTACCCAACGAATGGGTTCGTGTCGTGGTGGGCGGTGTGGCCGTGGTGGCCCTCTCCTACCTGATGGGTGTGGGCCGCTACAATGGTGCCGGCATGGGCGTCATCACTGCCGCCGTGGAGCAGGGACAGGCCCTGCCCTGGGATTTTCTCTGCAAGATGCTGCTCACGGCCCTGACCCTTTCCGCCGGCTTCAAGGGCGGTGAAGTGGTGCCCAGCTTCTATGTGGGCGCCACCTTCGGCTGCGTGTTCGGCCCGCTGCTGGGTCTGCCGGCGGGGTTCTCTGCCGGTGTGGGGCTGGTGGCAGTATTCTGCGGTGCCACCAACACCCTCATCCCCTCCATCCTGCTTGCCTATGAGCTGTTCGGCGGGGCCGGGCTGGAACTCATCGCACTGGGCTGCGGCGTCAGCTATATGCTCTCGGGCACTCACGGCCTCTACAGCAGCCAGATCTTCGTGACGGAGAAACTGCTGTCGGAGTACAGCAGCAGCTGGGAGAAGCGGCTGCACAAATGACCCTTCATATTTTCCAGCCCGCAGCCCTTGATTTTTCTCTCCGCCCGTGCTACAATTACTCATAGTTTCATCCTGTGTCGTGTGCGGCGTGCAGATTTTCTGCCGCCGGTGCGTCAAAATCAATGTCCAAAACGATGATGCGGACAAACTGAAGTCCTGTTCTCCATGCCTCAGAGAAGGCTGCCGCCCGGGTGTCCGGGTGCGCTGCAAGCAGCCTGCCATGTGCCGGACTTCTACCACCGCAGAGTGCAGAGGTGAACCTTTGCCGGGCGTGCCCGTTACAGCACAGCGAGTGGTACGCGAAAGCGTGCAATTCGGGTGGAACCGTGGAACGCTGATTTTTCAAAGGCGCTTCATCCCGTGAACAAGTGCGGGATGGAGCGCCTTTTTTCGCGCAGTTTTCATAAATCACGCCTCCGGGCATGAAACAGGGAGATTGCGACCCCGATTTTTTATCCAGACTCTTTACAGAGCAAAAGGAGCAAACAACGATGAAGATCATTTATAAGGACGGTCATGTGGACGAGTGCCCGCAGGACCAGGAACTGCACGTTATCCGTCATACCGCTGCCCACATCATGGCTCAGGCCATCAAGCGCCTGTACCCCGAGGCTGACTTTGCCTTCGGCCCTGCCACTGAGAACGGCTTCTACTACGATGTTGACCTGGGCGACACCAAGCTGACCGACGAGGATCTGGCCAACATCGAGAAAGAGATGCACAAGATCACCAAAGAGAACCTGCCCATCAAGCCTTTCATCCTGCCCCGTGCTGAGGCCGTGAAGCTGATGGAAGACCGCAAGGAGAAGTACAAGGTCGAGCACATGGCCGATCTGGCTGACGAGACCGAGTTCAGCTTCTTCCAGCAGGGCGAGTATATCGATATGTGCCTCGGACCCCACCTGACCTACACCAAGGCTCTGAAGGCCTTCAAGATCACCCAGCAGTCCGGTGCATACTGGAAGAACGACAAAGAGAACAAGATGCTGACCCGTATCAACGGCGTGGCCTTCCACAATCAGGAAGAACTGGACGCCTGGGAGAAGGAGCAGCAGGAGGCCCGCGAGCGCGATCACCGCAAGATCGGCAAGGAGATGGGCCTGTTCATGACTGATGATCTGGTGGGCCGCGGCCTGCCCATGTTCCTGCCCGCAGGCTACACCGTCTGGCAGGAGCTGGAGAACTATATCAAGGAGAAGGAGCGTGCCCGCGGCTACCTGCACGTCATGACTCCCTGCATCGGCACCGTCAACCTCTACAAGACCTCCGGCCACTGGGATCATTATCGTGAGAACATGTTCCCCCCGATGGAGATGGAGGGCGAGAGCTATGTGCTGCGCCCGATGAACTGCCCCCATCACATGATGATCTACGCAAACCGTCCCCACTCCTATCGTGACCTGCCCATGCGCATCGGTGAGATCGCTCACGACTTCCGTTACGAGTCCTCCGGCACCCTGAAGGGCATCGAGCGCGGCCGTCACTTCTGCCAGAACGACGCTCACCTGTTCTGCACCCCCGAGCAGATCAAGAGTGAGGTCGCAGATGTCTGCAACCTCATCTTCGAGACCTACAAGGACTTCAACATCACCGATTACCGCTGCGTGCTGAGCCTGCGTGACCCCGCCGACAAGAAGAAGTATCACGACGACGATGCAATGTGGAACCACGCCGAGAACGCTCTGCGCGAGGTCCTGACCGAGCTGGGCATCCACTTCACCGAGGAGATCGGCGAGGCTGCTTTCTACGGCCCGAAGCTGGACGTCAACGTGAAGCCCGCTGTCGGCGCAGAGTACACCCTGTCCACCTGCCAGCTGGACTTCTG
>DCCL01000070.1:1623-2887 GCA_002313795.1 Faecalibacterium prausnitzii | reverse complement strand
CGGAAATGGTCAACGAGGTGCTCAACGTTATCCGCAGCATCAGCCACAAGGAATCGACCCTTATCATCGTGACCCACGAGATGAAGTTTGCACGGGAAGTATCGGACCGGGTCATGTTCTTTGCAGATGGTAAGATCTGCGAGGCCGCTCCGCCGGAAGAGCTGTTCGAGCACCCTCAGCACGAAAAGACGCAGCAGTTCCTGCGCAGCGTCATGAGCCACTGAACCATTCATACATGTTAGGAGATGGATCATCATGTTTGATTTTGAAACCTGCCCGCCCCGCAAGGGCACCGGCTGCGGCAAATGGGACAATCAGGGCGGGGACTACATCCCCATGTGGGTGGCGGACATGGACCTGCCCGCCCCGCAGAAAGTGGTGGATGCGGTGACCCGCCGGGTGCAGCACCCGGTGTACGGCTACCCCATCCTGAGCGATAAATACTACGATTGCGTGATCTCCTACTACAAGCGCCTGTACGGGTTTGACCTGCCCCGGGAATGGATCGTGTTTGTGCCCGCTGTGATGCCCGGTGCAAACATGGCCTGCCGGATGCTGGGCGGTACCATCATGAACAACACACCCATGTATCCGCACATCCGCAGGCTGGCGGCAGAAACACAGCTTCCCCGGCTGGAAGTGCCCCTGCGGCAGGACGCCACAGGCCGCTACGAGATGGACCTGGACGCGATGGAAAAAGCCATTGCCGCCACGCCCGGCGTGACCACCTTCATCCTGTGCAGTCCCCACAACCCGGTGGGCCGGGTGTTCAGCAAAGAAGAGCTGAACCAGCTCTCCGCCTTCTGCCAGAAGCACGGCCTGACCGTGATCTCGGACGAGATCCACAGTGAGCTTGTGTTTGACGACCATGTGCACACCCCGTATTTCCTGGCGGATGACTGGGCGCGCGAGCATTCCATCACCCTGACCAGCGGAGCCAAGACCTACAACATTCCGGCCCTGCCCATGGCCTTTGCCATCATCCCCAATGCGGCGCTGCGCCAGAAGTATGAGGCCTACATTGCCGGTCTGGCGGCGGTGCCCAACGTGGTAGCCATGGAAGCATTTCTGGTCTCCTACAACGAGTGCAGCGACTGGAAAGAGGCCCTGCTCCGGCACCTGGAAGGCAACCGGGACTATATGGAGCAGCGCATTGCCGCCATGCCCGGTGTGAGCGTGACCCACAATGAGGCCACCTTCCTGGCCTGGATCGACTGCCGTGCGACGGGCATTGAAGACCCGTGGACCTTCTTCCGGGAGAAGT
>DCCL01000070.1:0-1572 GCA_002313795.1 Faecalibacterium prausnitzii | reverse complement strand
GCCGGGGTAAACTTCAACAATGGCGTGGACTTCGGCTGCCCGGGCTTTGTGCGGCTGAACTTCGGCTGTACCCGTACCCAGCTGACGCAGGCGCTGGATCAGATGGAAGCAGCCCTGCGGGAGAGGCTGGGCAGCTGAGATGGAATACGGTGCGATCCTCCGCCTTGGGCTGGTGTTCCTGCTGATCGTCCTGCTCATCCGGCTGAAGAAGCCTCTGTGGATGGCGCTGGCCGGCGGCATTGCGGCTTCGGTGCTGTTGTACCGCATCCCGCTGCCCACCGCCGCCGGTGTGCTGGCCCGGGAGACCATCTCCTGGGAAAATATCAGCGTTCTGCTTAGTTTCTATCTGGTCACCTTCCTGCAGAAGATGCTGGAGCGCCGGAAGCGGCTGGCCCACGCACAGCAGGCATTCAGCGTGCTGTTCCGCAGCCGCCGGGTCAATGCGGCAGCGTCTTCCATCATCATCGGGCTGCTGCCTTCGGCGGCCGTGATGACCGTGTGCGCAGAGATGGTAGACCACAGCTGCGGGGATGCGCTGGACAACCGCGAAAAGCTGTTCGTCTCCTGCTACTACCGCCACATTCCGGAAATGTTCCTGCCCACCTTCAGCGCAGTGCTGCTGGCACTGACCCTCAGCGGGCAGAACGCGGGGCGGTTCGTGCTGTGTATGCTGCCGGTGGTGGCCATTGCCTGCCTGCTGCCCGTGCTGTTCTACCTGCGCAAGGTGCCGGCTGGTACTGCACCGGCGGCAGCTCCCGGCGTGCTGCGGGACAGCCTGTGGACGCTGGTGAAGAACCTGTGGTCCCTGCTGGCCATCGTGCTGCTCATCATCTGCGGCGGGTTCACGGTCTGCCAGGCCACCCCGCTGGTGATCCTGGCCGAGATCTTGCTGGACCGTTTCCGGCCCAGAGAGCTGGCCGCTGTGGTGCGGGACGCCGCAGAGCCGGTGCTGCTGGTAAACATTTATCTGGTCATGCTGTTCAAGGCCATCATCACTCATACCGGTGTGGTGGGCCAGCTGCCGGATTTCTTCCGGCAGTTCCCGCTGCCGGTGGCGGTCTCCTTTGCGCTGATCTTTTTCTTTGGCTCGGTGGTCAGCGGGTCGCAGGCCATTGTGGCCCTCTGCCTGCCCATGGCCATTGCGGCCATCCCGGACGGCGGCATTGCGCTGCTGGTGCTGCTGATGAGCATTGCCTGGGCGGCGATGCAGATCTCGCCCACCCACGTCTGTGCCTTTGTGGCCTGCCAGTATTACGGTACAACGCTGGGCGACCTGTTTGTCAAGGCAATGCCGGTACTGATCCCGTTCTGCCTGCTGGCGTTCGGTTACAGCGTTCTGCTGGGGCTCCCGCTCACGGTCTGAACCATTCGGAACAACGATCCGGACTCTTTCGGAAAAGAAGGAGCCCGGATCTTTTTGTCTGCAGCTGAAAAATGGAGGCAGAAACATTTTATAACAGCGTGTGGGGCGTTATTGCCGCAGCATCTGGCGGTAGGCCGCTGGCGTGATGCCGTATTCCCGCCGGAACGCGCGGTAAAAGTTGGAGTAGTCGCCAAAGCCGACCTCGGCGG
>DCCL01000046.1:2629-2856 GCA_002313795.1 Faecalibacterium prausnitzii | reverse complement strand
TTGCAGGATATGGACTTGACCAACAGCGGACAGCCCATTTTCCGGGTTGAGCGATTGTCCCATATCCGGGAACTGTATGAACAGCAGCAGGACGAAGTTGTTGCTGCTGTTTCTGAAAAAACTGTTGATTACAAGGTCGGTGATTCCGTTGTCGTTGACCTCTCCACTCGTACCATCGAGGGCAAAGTTGGCTATGTTGGCGAAACCGATGTGCGCATCGACACCAG
>DCCL01000046.1:0-2575 GCA_002313795.1 Faecalibacterium prausnitzii | reverse complement strand
ATTCGTGGAGCAATGAGGTACTGAACAAGCAGCAGTTCGAAGACGGTCTGCGGCAGGATGAGCCTGAATTGTCCGATGAGGAACTGGACAAGCTGCCCATTTCCGTAGAAGTCAACGGCGAATGGCAGACTTTCCCGGATGCAGTCGCCGCAGACGAAGCTCTGAACGCTGAACCCGTGCCGGAAGCTGCTGGAAATTTCCACATCACGGACGAACATTTGGGCGAGGGCGGTGCAAAGCAAAAATACGCCCGAAATATTGCAGCCATCCGCACCCTGTTCCAGTTGGAGCAGAAGCATCGTGGAGCCACTGCCGAGGAACAGGAAGTGCTTTCGCAGTATGTCGGCTGGGGCGGTCTTCCTGATGCCTTTGACCCGGACAAGGGAAACTGGGCAAAAGAGTACGCAGAACTGAAAGGTCTGCTCTCCGAGGATGAATATGCCGCTGCCCGTAGCTCTGTCCTGAACGCCCACTACACCAGCCCCACCGTGATCCATGCCATCTACGATGCAGTAGAGCGCATGGGCTTTCGCTCTGGCAACATTTTGGAGCCGAGCATGGGCGTGGGCTACTTCTTCGGGATGATGCCGGACACCATGCAGGACAGCCGCCTGTATGGTGTGGAACTGGACAGCATTACAGGCCGTATCGCAAAAAAGCTGTATCCGCAGGCTGACATTACGGTGGCCGGATTTGAAACCACCGACCGCCGCGATTTCTATGACCTTGCTGTTGGCAATGTTCCTTTCGGTCAGTATAAAGTCAACGACAAAGCGTATAACAAGCTGGGATTTTCTATCCACAACTACTTTTTCGCCAAGGCCATCGACCAAGTACGTCCGGGCGGCATCGTGGCTTTCGTCACCAGCCGCCACACTCTGGACAGCAAGGATTCTTCTGCCCGCAAGCACATTGCCGAACGTGCCGATCTGCTGGGTGCAATCCGCTTGCCGAACAATGCGTTCAAGGCAAATGCCGGAACGGAAGTCGTTTCGGATATTATTTTTCTGCAAAAGCGCGACCGCCCCATCGACCATGAGCCTGCATGGGTGCAGCTCGGCAAAACGGAAGATGGCTTTGCCATCAACCAGTATTTTGTAGACCACCCGGAAATGGTGCTGGGCGAACTGACCTCCGAAAGCACCCAGTATGGCCGGGAGGAATGCACCGTGCGTCCCATCGAGGGCGCAGTGCTGGCGGAGCAGCTTGCCGAGGCAGTTCAGCATATTGAGGGACAGTACACGGAAGTCGAGGTGGATACACCAGATATTGCGGATGCTGAAAATGAGCGGCACATTCTCCCGGCTGACTCGGATGTGAAGAATTTCTCCTACACTGTGGTAGACGGTGAGGTGTACTATCGGGAAAATTCCGTCATGACACAGGTGGAACTTTCCGACACCGCAAAAGACCGTGTGACCGGGATGGTGGAACTGCGGCAAATCGTCAACGAGTTGATCGACCAGCAGTTGAACGATTTTTCGGATGCCGACATTAAAGCAACGCAGGAAAAGCTGAACACTGCCTACGATGCCTTTGCCGCCAAATATGGCTTGCTGAATGATCGCAAAAACGGCAGATTATTTGAACAGGATTCCTCTTACTATCTGCTGTGTTCTCTGGAAAATTTAGATGAGCAGGGGCAGCTCAAAAGCAAGGCGGCAATGTTCACCAAACGGACGATTCGCCCGGAAAGTACCATCACCAGTGTGGATACTCCCACGGAAGCCCTTGCGGTGTCCATCGGAGAGCGTGGCCGGGTGGATTTGCCCTATATGGCAGAACTGCTTGGCACTCCCGGCGAGTATGGGCGCATCACCAGCGAACTGTCCGGCGTAATCTTCAAAGACCCCGGCGCAGACCCCACTGACCCGGAAGCAGGCTGGCAAATGGCAGACGAATACTTGTCCGGCAACGTCCGGGCAAAGCTGCGCATGGCACAGCTTGCCACTGAAACCAGCCCGGAGTTTGCAGTCAATGTTGCTGCGCTGGAAAAGGCACAGCCGAAAGACCTTGAAGCGTCTGAAATTGATGTGAGGCTGGGTGCAACATGGCTTGCGCCCGAAATTGTCCAGAAATTCATGGCAGAAACTTTCCAGATTCCCTACTATCTGCGCCATGCGGTCAAAGTGAAATATTCGCCCTATACCGCAGAATGGCGCATCGAGGGCAAGTCTGCCATGGGCAGAGGTGATATTACCTCCACTGAAACCTACGGCACATCCCGCGCCAACGCCTATAAGATTCTGGAAGATACGCTCAACCTGAAAGATGTGCGCATCTATGACACCATCGAAGATGAGGAAGGCAAACCAAAGCGTGTCCTGAACAAAACGGACACCATGCTGGCACAGCAGAAACAACAGGTCATCAAAGATGCTTTCGCCAACTGGATTTGGAAAGACCCCCAGCGACGCATTTCGCTGGTAAGACAGTACAACGAACTGTTCAACAGCACTAGGCCGCGCGAATACGATGGTTCCCACATCCATTTTGTTGGCATGAACCCGGAGATCACCCTCCGGGAACACCAGCGCAATGCTATCGCTCATGTGCTTTATGGCGGTAATACGCT
>DCCL01000008.1 GCA_002313795.1 Faecalibacterium prausnitzii | reverse complement strand
CTTTTGGCTGAAGTTTTCAACTTCTTTCGTGCGCACTATTTTGCAACAGCCTCATTTCTGCCTTTTTTCCAGATAATTTCTCAAAGCCGTCCGGGCTGCAGGCTCCCGGCCCCGGGGGACAGGGACGCGGGCCCCGCTGGCCATCCAGAACTCTCCCGCCGCCAGCTGGGACACTGCCGCCAGATTCACCACATAGGAGCGGTGGAGCTGGACGAACCGCTCATCGGCCAGCAGGGGCTGGGCCACCTGTGCAAAAGGCACCCGGACGGAGAGGGAAGGCACATCCTCGCCGCTGGCGAGATGGAAATGCACCACATGATGGGTGCACTCGAGGTACTCGATATCCGCAAAGGGGAGGGCCCGCAGGCCCGCCGCCGTAGCCACCGGGATGACCGGGCCGTACTCCGGTTCCGTGGCCCGGTCCAGCAGGGCCATGAGCTGTTCCGGCGGCACCGGCAGCAGCAGATACTGCATGGCATCCACCCGGTAGGCACTGTAGGCGTGGGCCGGTGTGTGGGCCAGAAAGGCCAGCGGGCTTTTCCGGCCCCGGCTGCGCAGAGCAGCAGCCGCCCGCAGGGAGGCTGCTGCTGCCGTGGTGGGCAGCTCGATGAGATACAGCTCGTACCGCTCCCCGGCGTCGTCCCGGGCCAGAAGGGCCTCCGGGCTGTCCATCTGCTCGATGATGCAGGCGTCATCCCGGCGGGCATAATATTCCAGACACTGCCGCTCCACCCGGCTGCGGAGCACCCCATCCGGGCTGCACACCGCGATATGAAAGATCATTGCAAAGCCCCCTTTCGGGCCTTTCCGCCGGGTGCTTGCTTTTTGACTCCGGCGGGAGTATCATTGCTATAAAAAACGATAGAAGGAGTAACTGCTATGGAAATGCCCCTCGTCAGCGTCATCCTGCCCGTGTACAACGCCCAGAACCATCTGGCCCGCTGCATCAACAGCATCTGCGGCCAGAGTTATCAGGCCCTTGAGATCATCATCATCAACGACGGCTCCAAGGACCAGAGCCTGCCGGTCTGCGAGGAATTTCAGCAAAAAGACAGCCGCATCCTGCTGGTGGACAAGGCCAATTCCGGCGTCTCGGACACCCGGAATCTGGGGCTGACGCTGGCCACCGGCAAGTACGTCCAGTTCGTGGACAGCGACGACTATATCGACCCGGATTACACCGCCAGCCTCGTGGAAGCGGCAGAGACCCACCATGCCGACCTTGTCATTGCGCCCTACAAGATGGTCATCCCTGCCGGAGTATCCAAGCCGGAGCAGGTGCTGGAAAAGATCCAGGATGATCTGGGGGTCATGCGTGTGTCCCGGCCCCCGGAGGTGCGGGAGTACGGGTTCCTGCCCGAGGGTGTCTACGACAAGGACACTTTTGCCCGTCGTCTGATGGACAAGCCCGCCTCTTATTTCTACAGCGTGCTCTGGAACAAGCTCTACCGCCGGGACCTGCTGGTGGAACACGATGTGCGGTTCACCAGCGAGATGCGCTGGGCCGAAGACCTTGTGTTCAACATGCAGTATATCCAGTTCGCAGACACCTTCGTCTCCATCGCAAAGGCGGGGTATTCCTACGTCCAGAACCCCCAGAGCATCTGCCACACCCAGATAAACCCCGCCGCCATCGTGCAGAACAAGATCCAGGTGTTCCGCTACTACAAAGACCTCTACACCCGTCTGGGGATGTACGAGCAGGTGCGGCCCCAGCTCTACAAATTCCTCATCGACATTGCAGAGAGCACTTACCCCTCCGGCCCCTTCAAGAAGGTCATCGACGAGGCAAAAGCCTACTGGAAAGAGCACAAGGCGGAGCTGGAATCCAAAATCTGAAAACGAGAAACAAAAACGGGAGAACCCCTGCGGGTCTCCCGCTTTTTTATGCGTTCAGAACAGAAACTCAGGCACCGATGGAGGCGCATTTCTTAGCCAGCCAGTCGCGCTCGTCCTCGGTCAGGCGGGGAGCCAGTTTCTCGAAGACTTCACGATGGTAGGCGTTCAGCCAGTCCAGCTCGTCTTTGGTCAGCACACCGGGGACGATGGGGGAGGTGGCGATGGGCACGAAGGTCAGGGGACGGAAGGCCAGGAACTCGCCGTACTGGTTGGAGGCCTTGTGATAGCACTCCAGCTCGTTCTCGATGCGGATGCCAACGACACCGCCCTCGTAGACGCCCGGCTCATCGGTGACCACCATGCCCGGCTTGAACACCACGGTGTTGCGGCCGTTCAGGGCGTGGGGGCCTTCGTGGACATTGCCCACATGGCTGACACTGTGGCCGGTGCCGCAGCGGTAATTGATGAGGTGGCGCCACAGAGGCTCGCGGGCGATGGTATCCAGCATATGACCGTCGCAGTAATCCAGCCAGATGGCCTTTGCGATGTCGATATGGCACTGCAGGGTCCATGTGTAGAACAGGCGCTCGTCCTCGGTCAGCTCACCCAGCGGATAGGTGCGGGTGATATCGGTGGTGCCGTCCATATAGGTCGCACCGCTGTCCACCAGCAGGAAGCCCTTCTTTGCCAGCTTGGCGTGGTCGGCCTCGGTGGCGTGGTAGTGCATCATGGCAGCGTTTCCGCCGTAGGCAGCGATGGTGCCGAAGCTCTCCACGATGAACTTATCCTGTGCGCTGCGGTACTTGTGGAGGATCTCGTCCACGGTCAGCTCGGTCAGCTCCTCACCGGCGGCCAGACGCTCTTCCAGCTCCTTCTGGAACCGCACCATGGCGACAGCGTCCCGGAGATGGGCTTCCCGGGTGTGGGTCAGCTCCACCTCGTTCTTGATGCCCTTCATGGGCAGCAGGGGGTCGGCCTCATCCTTGACGGTGAGGGCGGCGTTCTCCTGCAGGGTCTGATAGACGGCGTAGTTGACCGATGCCGGGTCAGCCAGCACGGTCTGAGGCTCTGTCTGCGCAGCGAGGAACTTCAGCACGTCGTCGTACTCGGCCAGCTCCACACCGTTTGCCTTCAGCTCCTTTGCGGCCTCAGGGGTGACGCGGGCGGTATTGATGAAGAGGGTAGCCTTGTCGGGGGTAACATAGCAGTAAGCCATAGCGTAGGGAGTGCACTGGATATCCATGGCGCGGAGGTTCAGCAGCCAGGCCAGATTGTCCAGCTTGCCCACCAGCTGTGCGGTGCAGCCCAGCTCCTTGAGCTTTGCGCGGAGCTGGCTCAGCTTCTCAGCAGGGGAGAAGCCTGCGTACTCTTTGGGCAGCACCCATGCAGGGGTAGCGGGCAGGGCAGGGCGGCCCTCCGTCCACAGCTCGTCCTCCAGGTTCAGGGTCTTGATGGTGGCGTGCTTTGCATCCAGAGCCTTCTGGACGCTCCGCACCAGCCCGCAGGAAGCGGTCAGGCCGCAGAGGCCCAGCACACCGCCCTCGGGGACGACCTTAGCGCAATACTCCTCCACGGTGGGCACGCCCGGCTCGCCCATCCGCATCAGCTGGATCTCGGTGCCGGCGATCTCCTTTTCGGCCTGCACGAAGTAGCGGCCATCGGCCCAGACAGCACTCTCGGTCATGGTGACGACGAAGTTGGAGTTCTCGCCGTGGAAGCCGGAGAAGTAGGTCAGGGAGGTGTAGTGGTCGGGCAGATACTCACTGGCGTGAGGGTCACCCACCGGGATGAGATAAACGTCAACGCCGCTGACCTTCATTGCCTTGCGCAGCGCGGCCAGGCGCTCGGGAACTGTATTCATGCTCATATCAAAAGCCTTCTTTCTCAGTTGTGCCGGAAAAACGTCCGGCGGCGGTGGTTTGCTGTCCCTTATTGTATCATTCCGGGCCGCAGAATGCAATTCATGAGCGATGTTTTGACTTTTCGCGTTTTTCCGTGTATCCTAGGACTGAAAGCTCTTTTACAGATTGGAGGCGTCTTTCATGGCATTTTCCATCATCATGCTCGTCTGCCTTATCGTCTGCGTTGGCCTCGACTACCTGAGCCTGAAACGCATTGAGCAAAGCGGCACTCTGCTGGGCGTCACACTGCCGCCGGACGCCGCTGAACTGCCCGAAGTGCAGAGCATCGTGCAGCGGTATCTGCGCCGGCTGCGCACCATCTGCCTGCTCTGCGCTGCTGTTGGGCTCGGGCTGTTTTTCGCGCCGAACTCGCTGCTTTATGTCACGATTTGGGTCTATTTCTTCTTCGGAAGTCTGGCCCTGCCGTATTTGCCCTGTCTGTGGGCAAACCACGCCCTGCAAAAGCTGCGGGATGCTCACGGCTGGCCCGCCGCGCCCGAAGACACCGCATGGAAATACGGACTATTTTACTATGATCCTGACGACAAGCGCGCCTCCGTCCCCAAGCGTGTCGGCAAGGGGACTGCTTCCAACCTCGCCACCCTCCGGGGCAAAATCGCTGTGGCGGTCAATATCATTGTGATCACCAGCATCCTGCTGGTCGGGCCGGTGCTGGGCGTTCTCGACCACACCCCCGCAAAGCTGGTACTTCAGGTGTCGCCTACCGTCGAGCTGCAATCCTTCCACGGCAAAACGCAGAAGTACATCATTCCTGTTGACGACATCACCGAGGTGCAGGTCTATTCCTCTCTGCCGGAGGCGGGCCGGATCCACGGCCTCGATTTGGAGCACTACTGGCAGGGCGCTTTCGTCATGGCACACGACGGCACCGTACATCTCTGCCTCGACCCCACCGCCGGGAAGTTCCTGCGGGTGAAGACAGAAGACGGCATCTTCTGGCTCACCGGCGAGACGGACGAACAGACTGAGAAAATCGCCGGATGGCTTACCGAAGAGTTGAAGTAATCAGGCAAACGGCTTCTCTGTCATGCTTACGGCGTAACGGAGAGGTCGTTTTCTTAGGCTCTTTTGCGCCTCCGGCCCGAAAACGCAACCAAATTGCAAAAAATGTTACAAATTTCTCATCAAAAAGGCCGGTTTGCCATTGACAGCCTTGTTATAATAGGAGTGTAGGAATTTTTCCGGGCAAGCACTCCGCGGCCCGGATTGCTTATGAGGCCCGCAGGGACTTTTGAAACAGAAAGAGGCAGTTTACAATTATGACCAAGATCGATATTTTCTCCGGCTTCCTTGGCGCCGGTAAGACCACCCTTATCAAGAAGCTCATCAAAGAGTCCTTTGCGGGCCAGAAGGTCGTGCTCATTGAGAACGAGTTCGGCGAGATCGGCAT
>DCCL01000175.1 GCA_002313795.1 Faecalibacterium prausnitzii | reverse complement strand
GCGGTGTTCTTCTTGATGACACCCTTAGCGCGAGCCTTGTCGATCGCGGAAACAGCAGCCAGGACGGTTGCGTCCTTGTCAGCGGCATTCGCATCGATGGCAGCGTCTGCCTTCTTGACGACTGTTTTCAGGTTGGTCTTAATGGCCTTGTTGTGAGCCTGCTCTGCAGCAGCCTGCACGACGCGGTCCTTCTGAGATTTGATGTTAGGCATTCGTTCCACCTCCTTGGCTACCTATAACAGCGCACCTTATGATACCATATTTGCCGTACCAACGCAAGCGTTTTTTTGATTTTTGTTTGGAAAAGTTTGAATTTTCCCATACTTTAGCCGGAACTCAGGGCAAAAACGCCCCAAAACGGATGAGGGAGTGGGAAAATGCGGAGCACAGATATGGCAGATGAGCTGTTTGGCGCAGCGGGCGGGGCATTGCCCGCCGGGGTGCGGCTGGCCACGGCAAAGCACGGCGGCGTCACGGTCACCCGGGTGGAGATCGCGCGGGAAGGGCTGGCCCGGCCCCGCGGCCGGTACGTCACGCTGGAAATGCCCAGCGTCAGCGTGCTGGATGAGCGGGATGCCGCCGTGATCGAGACCTGCGCGGCAGAGCTGCGGGCCCTGCTGCCGCCGGAAGGCCCGGTGCTGGTGCTGGGCATCGGCAACCGCCGGGTCACGGCGGACGCTCTTGGCCCCCGCACAGCGCAGAGAATCCTGGTCACGATGGGGCAGCAGGCGCTGCCGGTGCAGGGCATCCGCCCGGTGGCCGCGCTGGCCCCGGGGGTATCGGCTTCAACGGGCCTCTCGCTGCGGCAGATGGCGGCGGCGCTGGTGGACGCGGTGCGCCCGGCAGCGGTACTCTGTGTGGACAGCCTCTGCTGTGCGGAGGGTGCCCGGCTGGGGCGCTCGGTGCAGTTTTCGGATACCGGGCTCTACCCGGCGCAGCCGCAGCACGCCAAGCACCTGGATGCCGCTGCGTTGGATGTGCCGGTGCTGGCAGCGGGCATCCCGACCCTGATGGATGCGGAAGAAGGAGCAGACCTTGCGGTCACGCCCCGCGCGCTGGACAGTGTCATTGCGCATGGTTCCGCCCTGCTGGCCGGGGCCATCAACCGCGCACTGCAGCCGCGCCTGAGTGTGGCGCAGCTGTGCTGGCTGACGGGGTGACTGCATAGAAATAGCAGGAACGAGAAACTGCAGAAAGGAGGCGCTGCCATGCGCAGCCGGGAACCATCGCCCTCCGCCGGGCAGGGGCGGGTGCTGCCCTTTCTGGAAGCAGCCGCGCTGTTTGCCGGGCTCTGCATCTTTGCCCGCAGCGCGGTGCTGGTGCTGGCGGCAGCCTTTGCCGCCCCGCTGCCCGCCGCACAGACGGCGCTCTGGGTCAGCCGGCAGGCTGTGCAGCAGGCCGCCAGCAGCGAACAGCAGACGGAGCCGCTGGCTGCAGCCTCTCTGCCAGAGGACGCAGCATCCTCTGCGCCGCAGGAAGCGGCGGCTGAGAGCGCGGAAGGGGAAACCTCCTATTTTGTGGAGCTGGAAGGGGAGGATGCCCGCCCGGCGGATGTCGGGTCCATCCTTGAAAAACACTACCCGCAGGGCAGCGGGGAAAAGTACATTCCCTGCGGTGCGGGCAGCATCAAGAACAACACCCGGCAGACGGCGGCGGACATTGCGGCGGAGATCGAAAACCCGCTGCCGTTTGCGATCGAAAAGGGCAGCACAGAGCCGCAGGTGCTGGTGATGCACACCCATGCCACTGAGGATTACCGCCTGTCGGTCGGGCTGTGGTTCCGCCCCGGGGACGGTGCCCGCAGCACGGACCGCAGCATCAATATGTGTGCGGTGGGCAGAGTCGTCGCGGATACCCTCAACGCAGCGGGCATCTGTACTCTGCACGATGAGACCCTGAATGATTACCCCAGCTACACCGGCAGCTATGCCAACAGCCGGGCCGTGGTGCAGCAGTATCTGGCCCAGTATCCCAGCATCAAGGTGGTGCTGGATGTGCACCGGGACGCCATTGAGAGCGAGAGCGGGGCGCGCTATGCCCCGGTGTGTACGGTGAACGGGCAGCAGGCCGCGCAGGTGATGATCATCTGCGGATGCGACAACGGCGGCAGCGTGCAGCTGCCGGATTGGAGGCAGAATCTGCGCGTTGCCGCCGCATGGGAACGTTCGATGGAGGGGCTGTACCCCGGGTTCACCCGGCCGGTGCTGTTCAGCTACCGGTTTTACAATCAGGACCTGACCACCGGCAGCCTGCTGATCGAGATCGGCGGGCATGGGAACAACCTCAATGAGGCACTGTATGCCGGGCAGCTGGCTGCCGAAGGGCTGGCCGCAGCCCTGCTGGGCGGGGGAACCTGATCTCAGGACAGGCGGGAGATCATATCCTGCTTGGAGGATTCGTAGTAGCTCTCCGCTTCATCGGCGATGGTCTGCGGCTGGTTGTAATCGTCCAGCACGCGGCGCATCTGGCGGATGACCGAGGCGACTTTGCGGTCGTACTCGCTCTGCGCGGAGGAAAGGTGCGAATAGGCAATGTTGTACTTGCGGTTGTCGGTCTGCTGGTCTGCAGGCAGAGCGTGATACTCTTCCTTGGCAGCTTCCAGCGCGGCCGAAATGGCGGACTGTGCCGAAGCCTGCAGCGAGTACAGCTCATTTTTCAGAGACTCGATCTTGGCGTCGCACTCCGCGCTGGGCGCATCGTACTGCTTGCCGGAAGAACTGCTCGTGGTGGTACTTTTGGACGAAGACGCCGCTTCGTTCCGGGAAGAAGACGAACCGGAAGAAGATGCGGCAGGTTCCGTTTTGGTGCCCTTGACGGCATCCTCCCGGGCGCTGCTCTGAGAGGTGCCGGATGCGTGTTCGGCCGCAGAGCCGGAGGCAGCTTCTTCAGAAGCGGCTGCACCGGAGTCGGCTTTGCCGTTCTCCTGCGAGGACGACGCGGCGCTGTCCGCTGCCTCAGAAGCGGCACTCGATGCAGAGGAAGCTGCGGAAGAACTGTCGGACTGGCTGTCCTTGGAGCCGCAGCCGACCAGAGAGACCGCCAGCAGGCAGCCAGCGGCAGCCAGGGCAAGCGGACGGAGCAATTTACGATTCAACATGAACAAAAACCTTCCTATGGGGATACTATGCAGAAAATAAGGAGCCTTACAGCAGGCTGGAGATCATAGCCTGCTTGGCCGATGCGTAATAGCTTTCAGCCTGGTCAGCCACAGTCTCCGGCTGGTTGTATTCCCGCAGTACGCTGCGCATCTCGCTGATGATGGCAGAGACCTTGCTGTCGTACTCGCTCTGCACGGCGGACAGGTGTGAGTAGGCGATCAGGTACTTATTGCCGCCGGTGCGGTGGTACTCATCGCGCGCTGCCTGAATGGCAGAGCTTACAGCAGAGTTGGCCGAAGCTTCCAGTGCGTACAGCTGGCTGGTCAGCTCTGCGATCTTGGCGTCACACTCCGCATTGGGCGGGTCATAGCTGGGCTGAGAGTCAGAGGCGGCATCCGTTTCACCTGCCTGAGAAGAAGAGGCGGCAGAAGAAGCCGCCGCAGCGCTGCTGGCCGCAGCCTCCTGCCTGGCACGGGCTTCAGCCTGGGCTTTCTGGATCAGATCCTTCAGCGTCTGCTTCTTTTCGGTGGTGGCGGCAGAAGATGCGGTGGACGAGGCAGAAGCCTCTTCGTCCATCAGCTTGGAATTTTTGGCAAGGCGGATAAAGTCCGTCATGGAGCAGCCGGTAAGGGAAACCGCCAGCAGGCAGCCGACGGCAGCCAGTGCGACCGGGCGGAACAGATTGCGATGCATCATATCAAAAGACCTCCTATGGTCTGTGGGCGCAATGGCGCAGAAATCTCATGCACCTTATCATACCAGATTGTGCAGTATCTGGCAAGTGCAGAGAACAAAAACTGTCGTGATTTTGTTGTTTTGGCAAATCGCCGGTTGACAAACCGGTGCCGAAGTGCTATTTTTTAAAGGTCAAATGCAATGAGCGGGAAAAGTAGCGCGGGCCGGTACGGCCCAGAGAGTGCGGCACAGCTGAGAGCCGCGCCCGTGCGCCGCGTGAACGAAC
This sequence comes from Faecalibacterium prausnitzii, assembly GCA_002313795.1. Classification (GTDB taxonomy): domain Bacteria; phylum Bacillota; class Clostridia; order Oscillospirales; family Ruminococcaceae; genus Faecalibacterium; species Faecalibacterium prausnitzii_L. Next base: position 108 of record DCCL01000175.1, on the reverse strand, counting down.
CCCCGGGAGCAGCAAACTGAACACGGCTTGGCCGCAAAGTAGGTGCGCCGCAGGTCCTGCGTTACAGGGACAGCGCTTTTTCGATGAGCGCGTGAGCGACCGGACACT
>DCCL01000235.1:1898-2713 GCA_002313795.1 Faecalibacterium prausnitzii | reverse complement strand
GCGACCTCATCATTCAGCCGGAGGAGAGCACACGGGCCGTGGAGCTGATGGGGACTCTGGGATATCGCCCCCCGAAGGGCGACATCACCCGGGAGCATGAAGCAAGCTTCAATTTGCCTCCTTTCCTGAGCGTGGAACTGCACGACAGCCCGGTGAAACCCGACGATTCGTTGGCAGCGTATTACCGCGATATCTGGGAAAAAGCAGAGCCTGACCCGGCACTGCCCGGGATCTTTCACCTCAAGACGGAGGATGAATACCTCTATCTGCTGGCGCATTTCATCCAGCACTACGAGGATGCCGGCATCGGCATCCGGCAGGTAATGGACGTTTTCATTTTCCGGCAGGCTCATGGCGGGCAGATGGACAACGGTTATCTTGACGAAGAGACCCGGAAGATGAACATCGCCCCCATGCGGCAGAACATTGAGGCACTGGCGGACTTCTGCTTTGCCGGAGAGTCGGAAGAGCCGTCGGAGGATGTCCGGGAGATGGAAGAGTTCTGTATCCTCTCGGGCATTTACGGCACCCACCGCTCCCGCAGCATCTGCATCATGCGGAAAGCACAGAGGGCAGAGGAAAAGTCCCGGGGGTGGAAGCTGCGGTATCTCTGGCGTCGTGCCTTTCCCCCGAAAGAGGAGATGTTCCGCCGCTACCCGCAGGCCCGGGAAAAGCAGTGGCTGCTGCCTTATTTCTGGCTGTGCCGCCTGCTGGACGGGAACTACTGGAAAAACCATTTCCGCAGTGAGCTGTCTGCCCTGAACCATACCGAAGCAAAAAAGTGAACGCGAAAAGCATCTGTTTCCAGAAGGATC
>DCCL01000235.1:1533-1879 GCA_002313795.1 Faecalibacterium prausnitzii | reverse complement strand
ATGCTTTTTCTTTGTTTTGAGGCAGAGCGGATACCATTTTGATGCGGGTTATGTTATAATAAAGGATACACAAACTTTTCGCACTGGGAGGAGCCAAGATGGAGCCGACGCACATTTGTCCATATTGTATGCAGGAGCTGGAAGCGGGAGCGGAGCAGTGCCCCCACTGCGGCCGTGCCTTCGCCGGGAGGAACCCTACGGGGAGCCTCCCGGCTGGCACGGTGCTGGCAGGGCGGTATACCATCGGGGATATCCAGAGCGTGGATGGAGAGGGCATCCTCTATCGGGGCGTGGAGAATACGGGCCGTTTCCGGGTGACGATTAAGGAGTATATGCCCCTGACGCT
>DCCL01000235.1:0-1366 GCA_002313795.1 Faecalibacterium prausnitzii | reverse complement strand
GGTCTGGAAGCGGTGCTGGACGTTTTTCAGGAGAACAACACCGTCTATGCAGTCATGGAGAACCCCGGCGGCTGTCCGCTGCAAAAGTGGCTGGAAGAGCACGGCACCGTGTCGCCCCAGCAGGCCTGCACCATGCTGCGGCCGGTCTTCGACGGCGTAGCGGCCATGCATCAGGTGGGCCTTGTGCACCGGGGCATCTGCCCGGAAAATATCCGGGTCATGGAGAATGGCCGCGCCCGGCTCACCGGCTATGCTACGGTGGGTCTGCGCACAGCGGGCAGCGGTCTGCATGAGCAGTTGTATGAGGGGTACTCTGCCCCGGAACAGTATTCTACGGCAGAGTTTGAGGGGCGCTATACCGACGAATACAGCCTTGCAGCTGTGTTTTATCGGATGGTCTGCGGGCTGAGCCCCGTCCCGGCGGCGCAGCGTCTGGTGTCCGACTCCAACCCCAAAGCCCGCACGGTCAACTCGGCAGTGCCAGTCTATGTCTCGGAGGTGCTTCAGCTGGGCCTGCGGCTCAAGCCGGTGGAGCGCATCCAGACCGTGCAGCAGCTGTTTCAGGCCCTCTCAGATAAGGAGCAGGCGGAAACGCTGTTCCGGGAGATGACGGTGCCCGACCCGGCCCCGCAGGGGACAAAAGAACAGGGCAGGGCCGACCTGCTCAGCGTGCGGAACCTGCTGGCTGCTATCCTCATCCTGTTGAGCGTCCTTCTTCTGCTGACGCTCTGGGGGATGGTGAGCCACCAGTTTGAGAAACAGCCGGAGCCGCCGGCCTCGGAATCCACAAGTGAAGCGGTCAGTGAGCCGGTGAACGAAAATGTCACACTGGCACCGGATTTTGTGGGCCGGGATTATGATTCTGAGGTGCGGAACAACCGCAGCTATATCAGTGACTATCTCTTCTATGTCACGCTGGAATACAGCGATACGGTGGAAAAGGGCCGTATTATCCGGCAGGAACCTCAGGCAGGCGGGGTCATCCAGAAGGGCGATACCATCAGCCTTGTGGTGAGCCGGGGCCCTCAGATGATGGAAATGCCCAATGTTATCGGGCAGACGCAGGAGAGCGCCGTGCAGGAGCTGGCCAATAAGGGGCTGAATGCCACCTGCTTCACGGTGGTCAACGATGGCTCCGAGGCCGCAGGCTGTGTCGTCTCTGCCAGTGAGTCGGCCGGAACGATGGTGGAGGTGGGCACCACAGTGGTGCTCTATGTCGCTGGTGATGTTCCGGCAGAAACGACTCCCACCGAACCGGAATCGACACCTCCGGAGCCGGAGCCTCCGGCCAGCGGCGGCGAGAGCAGTTCCAGCAGCATCGAATACGATACCGATTAAACGAAAAATGAGGCTGTTGCAAAATAGT
>DCCL01000232.1:13243-17536 GCA_002313795.1 Faecalibacterium prausnitzii | reverse complement strand
CCCGGCGGGTCTCTCTTTTTTACAAAACATGGAAAAATAATGTGGAGTGTGTTACAATAAGAAGCAAAGCTGCGCCCGGCGCAGGAAGTGTGCAGGAAACGCACAGAAAGAGAGGGTGGAAACGGAATGTTTCGTGGAGCAACACGCTCCGATCTGGAGCAGATCTTAGAAATCTATGCCCATGCCCGGAAGGCAATGAAGGAATCTGGAAATCCGACGCAGTGGGGCGATAATTTCCCGCCGCAGGAGCTGCTGGAAGAGGATATCGATTCCAACCGGCTGTTCGTCTGTGTGGTCAATGGTCAGCTGGAGGCAGTGTTCGCCTTCATCCTCGGGCCGGACCCCACCTATGCAAAGCTCGAGGACGGCCAGTGGCTCAACGATACCCTGCCCTACGGCACCATCCATCGTCTGGCCTCGGCAGGCCGCCGCAAGGGCATCGCCACCGATGTCATCACGTGGTGCCTTGAGCACTGCGAGAGTCTGCGGGCCGACACCCACGAAGACAACAAGATCATGCAGCATCTGCTGGAGAAAAACGGCTTTACCCGCTGCGGCATCATCACGACGGATGACGGCACGCCCCGCATCGCCTACCAGAAGATGGCCCTGACCCTGCCGCTGCAGGAGGAAGAATAAGGAGGAACCGGATATGAAGATCACACAGGTGAAGCTGGGCCGCATTTCGACCCCGCTCCGCGTCCCCTTCAAGACTGCGCTGCGCACCGTGAGCAGTGTGGAAGACGTCATCGTGGAACTCCACACCGATACCGGTGCGGTGGGCTATGGTGAGGCTCCCCCTACCGGCGTCATCACCGGCGACACCACCGGGGCCATCATCGGAGCCATCCAAGACCACATCGCCCCGGCCATCCTGGGCCGCGATATGGATGAGTTTGAAGACCTGACCGCCGCCGTGCAGAAGGCCCTCGTTCACAACACCAGCGCCAAGGCCGCTGTGGATATGGCTCTGTGGGACCTGCTGGGCCAGAAGTACAACGCCCCGGTCTACCGGATGCTGGGCGGTGCCCGGAGCAATATCGTCACCGATATCACCATCAGCGTCAATCCGCCGGAGGAGATGGCCCGGGATGCCCGCACTGCCATTGAGCGAGGCTACGACTGTCTGAAGGTCAAGGTGGGCATCGACCCGGAACTGGACGTGGCCCGTCTGGCCGCGGTCCGGGAGGCTGTGGGCAGGGATGTCAAACTCCGCATCGACGCCAATCAGGCATGGAACGCCAAACAGGCTGTCCGCATCCTCGACCAGATGCAGGAAAAGGGACTGGGCATCGAGTTCGTGGAGCAGCCGGTGCCGGCTGCTGATCTGGAAGGGATGCAGTATGTCACCCGCCACGCCAGCGTGCCCGTGCTGGCCGATGAGAGCGTGTTCAGCCCGGCGGATGCCCTGCGCATCATGCAGACCGGCGCAGCCGATTTCGTGAACATCAAGCTGATGAAGTGCGGCGGCATCACCAACGCCCTGCGCATCGCCTCCGCTGCCGAGGTCTACGGCGTGGAGTGCATGATCGGCTGTATGCTGGAAGCGAAAATTTCCGTCAACGCGGCGGTGGAGCTGGCCTGTGCCAAGAAGATCATCACCAAAATCGACCTCGACGGCCCGGTGCTGTGCAGCGAAGACCACATCCTCGGCGGTGCCGTCTTTAACGAGAAGGATATCACCGTCTCGGATGCCCCCGGTATGGGCATCAAGGGTTTTGTCCCCGGAAAAGTCACCTATCTGGACGACTGAAATTTATCGCGATCCAGCTTTCTGGTGCAGCGCAGAGAGGCTGTTTCGGCATTGCGCTGATTTCTTGAACTGCAATATAATGCAACATAAAATATAAAATATTTTCTCCCCCGGCAGGCATGTCTCCTGTCGGGGAATTTTTCTGCCCTGCAGGGTAAATTATTCCGAAACTGTCCCCACAACAAATACAGATATACGGACGAATGTGCTGTAAAAAGCCGGGCAAAATCACAGATCTTCTCTGAAAATACGGCTGAAAACCTTTGACTTTTTCACCGTATGTGCTATAATGACAACTGTCTCTTGGAAAAGGACAGCAAACTGTGCGTGGTATGCGCACAGAAAATGGAGGAGTGTTTCATTATGATAAATGGTGTGAAAGCCATTGCAAAGAAGTACAATGAGGTCAGCCTCATCCTTCGCATCGTCGCCGGTCTGTTCGTCGGCGCAGTGCTGGCGCTGGTGGCACCGGGTGCGGGCTGGGTCGGTGAACTGGGCAGCCTGTTCGTCGGCGCACTGAAGGGCATTGCCCCGGTGCTGGTGTTCGTCATCGTCGCCAGCGCTCTGGCACAGGGCAGCTCCAGGCTGGACCGCCGGTTCGGCACGGTCATCTGGCTGTATATGCTGACCACCTTCCTGGCTGCGGCCATCGCATCCGTCACCAGCTTTCTGTTCCCTGTATCGGTCGTTCTGGCAGACGCCGCACAGTCGGACGTGGTGCCTCAGGGTCTGGGCGAAGTGATGGGCACCCTGCTCACCAATTTTGTGGCAAACCCCGTCAGCTCCCTGATGAGCGGCAACTACATCGGCATCCTGTTCTGGGCCTGCATGTTCGGTCTGGCCATGAAGAACATCGGCAGCGACACCACCAAGAAGTTCCTGTCCGACACTGCCGATGCCGTGTCTCAGATCGTGCGCTGGATCATCAATCTGGCTCCCTTCGGCATCATGGGTCTGGTCTACACCAATGTCTCCGGCAATGGTCTGGCTATCTTCACCCAATACGGCAGATTGCTGGCCCTGCTGGTGGGCACCATGCTGTTCATGGCTCTCATCGTCTCCCCCTTCATCATGTTCATCTATCTGGGCTGCAACCCCTATCCGCTGGTGTTCCGCTGCCTGAAGGAGTCCGGCCTGACCGCCTTCTTCACCCGCAGCTCTGCGGCCAACATCCCGGTCAATATGGCCCTCTGCGAGAAGCTGGGCCTCGATAAGGATATGTACTCCGTCTCCATCCCTCTGGGTGCCACCATCAACATGGACGGTGCCGCCATCACCATCACCATCATGACTCTGGCTGCGGCCAACACGCTGGGCATTCAGGTGTCTCTGCCCGCCGCCATCGTTCTGAGCGCCATGTCCGCTCTGGGTGCCTGCGGTGCTTCCGGCGTGGCCGGCGGCTCTCTGCTGCTTATCCCCATGGCCTGCTCCCTCTTCGGTATTTCCAACGATGTGGCCATGCAGATGGTCGGCGTCGGCTTCATCATCGGTGTGGTGCAGGACTCTGTGGAAACTGCCCTGAACTCTGCCGGCGATGTGGAATTTGCCGCGACGGCCGAATATCATCAGTGGCGTAAGCAGGGCAAGCCCCTGCCGGATTTCCTCCGCAAGTAAACAGCAAAAACAAATGGCTGGGGCCTCTTTGGCCCCAGCCATTTTTCTATGGAAAACTCAGTCCATGACCTTTGCTTTCTGAAGGGCAGCGATGATGAGCGGGATGAGCACCAGCTGTGCAATGATGCCGGGCACGGCGGTGAAGAGTGCGCCGGAGAGAAAAGCCGAGAAGGGGAAGCTGCTGCCGGAAAGGCCCGCCAGCACAAAGCGGACGATGCCCCAGACGATGCGGCCCGACACCATGGCGGCCAGCAGGACGGCGTAGGTCATGGGCAGGGTGTGCTTCACCCGGCGGTAGAGCCAGCCGGAGACGGCACCGTAGGCGGCCAGCTCAAAGGCCATGGAGATGGCAATGGGGAACATGGGGGGCATTCCGAAGAACACCGAGCGGAGCAGCGGGGCCGCGAAGCCCACAGCCAGACCCCAGGGCCCGCCCAGCACGAAGCCGCAGAGCAGCACCGGAAAGTGCATGGGACAGAGCATATTGCCTACCTGCGGCACATGGCCCGTGACCATGGGCAGCACGAAGGCCAGAGCGAGAAAGAGTGCGGCCAGCACGATGCTGCGGGCCGGAGAAGAAGTTCTTGTTTTCATGGGTTTCCTCCTGTGACGGGCCGCAGCAAAAGAAAAAGGGGCCTGCCTGTTGGCTTGCAAGCCAAAGGCAGACCCCTTCGTGGCGTCTGTTTCAGAAAATGCTGCGGCGGATGAAAAAATAATGCATGGGCGGGCTTCGGCCCGCAGGCCCGGCTTCCTGCCGGAAATCGTGAAAATTATAGCAGACTGCCGCAGGATTTGTCAAGACAGAGGGGATATGGCTTACAAATTGACCAAAAAAGAGAGCAATGAAGGTGGTTTTTCACCGTCTGTGTACATTTTACTGCAAGAAGCTTGACCTTTTTGCGCAGAATAGATAATATAAACTTGAA
>DCCL01000232.1:4373-13157 GCA_002313795.1 Faecalibacterium prausnitzii | reverse complement strand
TCTGAGGTTCATACGGGAGGACCATCATGACAAATGCAGAAAAGCTCACCCTTGCAAAGCACGCCTGTCACATCCGCATGGGCGTGATCGAGGGGACCCACAGCGCCAAGTGCGGCCATCCGGGCGGCAGTCTGGATATCGCAGAGGTACTGTCCTACCTCTACTTCGTGGATATGAAGATCGACCCCAAGGCTCCGAAAGCCCCGGATCGTGACCGTCTGGTGCTGTCCAAGGGCCACGCAGCCCCGGCACTTTACGCAGCGCTGGCCGAGCGCGGGTACTTCCCGGTGGAAGACCTCAAGACCCTGCGCAAGATCGGCAGCTATCTGCAGGGACACCCCAACATGAACGAGACGCCGGGCGTGGATATGTCCACCGGCAGTCTGGGTCAGGGCGTGTCCGCTGCCTGCGGCATGGCTCTGGGCGCAAAGCTCAGCGGCAAGCCCATCAACGTCTACACCATCCTGGGTGATGGCGAGGTGGAAGAGGGCGAGTGCTGGGAGGCTTTCATGTTCGCAGCCCACTACAAGCTCTCCAACCTCTGCGTCATGCTGGACCGCAACCATCTGCAGATCGACGGCACCACCGAGACCGTCATGAACAGCGCCCCGCTGGAAGACAAGCTCAAGGCATTCAACTTCAATGTTCTGACCATCAACGGCCACGACTATGATGCCATCGATGCCGCTGTCAAGGCATTCCATGCCGAGAACGACAAGCCCACCTGCATCATCCTCGATACCGTCAAGGGCAAGGGTGTCTCCTTTATGACCAACTCTGTGGATTGGCACGGCAAGGGCCCCAACGACGAAGAGTACGCTGTGGCCATGCAGGAGCTGAACGCAGCCTATGCCGCGCTGGAACAGGAGGACAAGTAAGATGGCAGATGTGAAAATGATCGCGACCCGCGAGAGCTACGGCAACACCCTCAAGGCTCTGGCCGCTGAGGGTCATGATGATCTGGTGGTGCTGGACGCAGACCTTGCTGCCGCCACCAAGACCGGCATGTTCCGCAAGGCTTACCCGAACCGCCACTTTGACTGCGGCATCGCAGAGGCCAACATGATGGGCGTGGCCGCCGGCCTGTCCACCATGGGCTATGTCCCCTTCGTGTCCAGCTTTGCCATGTTTGCTGCGGGCCGTGCCTTTGAGCAGATCCGCAACTCCGTGGCCTACCCCCACCTGAACGTCAAAATCGGTGCCACCCACGGCGGCATCTCCGTCGGTGAGGACGGCGCTTCCCACCAGTGCTGCGAGGACTTTGCCCTCATGCGCAGCCTGCCCGGCATGACCATCATCTGCCCCTCCGACGATGTGGAGGCCCGTGCGGCTGTCCGCGCTGCCTACGAGATGCAGGGCCCGGTCTACCTCCGCTTTGGCCGTCTGGCTGTTCCCGTGTTCCACGATGAGGCCAACTATCACTTTGAGATCGGCAAGGGCGAGCAGGTCACGGAGGGCGACGACATCGCCATCGTGGCTACCGGCCTGATGGTCAACGAGGCCCGCAAGGCTGCAGAGACTCTGGCCGCTGAGGGCATCCATGCCCGGGTCATCAACATCCACACCATCAAGCCGCTGGATGAGGAAATCATCCTCAAGGCCGCAAAGGAGTGCGGCAAGATCGTCACCGCCGAGGAGCACAATGTCATCGGCGGTCTGGGCGAGGCGGTCTGCTCTCTGCTCAGCGAGAAGCTGCCGACTCCCGTCCGCCGTGTGGGCGTACAGGATAAGTTCGGCTGCTCCGGCCCCGCATGGGATCTGCTGAAGGAGTACGGTCTGGACGCTGCCACCATCTGCAAGACTGCAAAGGAAATGCTGGGCAGATAATCTGCTCTGAAAATACGAGCGCCGCTGTGTCTTACCTGACACAGCGGCGTTTTTTCATGTCTGTTCCAGCAGTCTCTGCCGGTTTGAGTAGACCTCCGCGAAGGTCTCCCGCAGAGTGACGATCTCGGGGCGGGGGTCGTCCCGGAGGGTCAGCAGGCAGGTGTCCGGCAGGGGCAGGCGGAGCGGGATGTGCCACCCGGTGGGAAAGGCCGGGTAGACCATGGGACAGAGGAACATCCCCCGCCCGGCCAGCAGGTCGGCGTAAACCGACTCATAGTTTTCCACCTTCCGCCACACCGGTGTGGAATAGGGCATCCCCGGCTGCTGATGTGCGTAGTCCACCATGTCCTGATACAGTGGCTCATAGAAGATCAGCTGTCTGGCAAGGTCATGCAGTTCCAGGGTGGTGTGCCCGGAGAGGGGGTGCTCCGGCGAGACGATGAGATAGAACCGGTTGGAGATGACCGCCTGACAGGTGATCTCCGGCGGCAGCGGCCCGAAGGGCAGATAGAGGGCAGCATCGGCTTCCATGCAGAGCATCTCGTGGGGGTTGCGGGGGACAGGTTTGGTGTCCACCCGAAACTCATAGCCCGGCAGGGCTGCGTGGAGCCTTGCCATCAGGATGGGGTAGATGGGGTCACGCTGCAGCAGCACCGGCGGCAGACGGAGGGTCAGGGTGCGGCACTGGGTAAAGCCCTTCAGTGCGGTGCGGGCATTGAGGATGCGGCGGTAGATCTCCTCCGCGTGGGGCAGCAGGGCCCGGCCCGCCTCCGTCAGGGCCACCTGGGTGGTGGTGCGCTGGAACAGGGCAGTGTCCAGCTCCTTTTCAAGACTGCGGATCTGGTAGCTCAGGGCAGGCTGGGTGCAGTAGAGCTCCCGGGCGGCAGCCGAAAAATTCAGCGTCCGGCTCACCGTAAGAAAACAGAGCAGCTGATGTTCGTTCATGGCAGGCTCCTTTTGACAGCAGCAGAAAAGTGTACAGTTTCAGTATAGCAGGAAAACAGGGACTTATAAAGCTTTTTTATCAGGATGCTTAAGATTTTTTAATTCCCTTTTACTTCGTTATATTTTATACTAAGTATGCAAAAAGTGATTTTCTGCCTGAAAACGTCGAAATCAGAACGAGGAATAAGGAGCGACCAAGATGAACAAGATCTCCCGCAAAGGCTTCCTGAAGGTTGCCGCCGCTGCCGCCATGAGCGGCGTCACCGCTGGTGCACTGGCTGCCTGCACCGCCGCAGGCTCTTCCAGCAGCACTGCTGCTTCCGGCGAGGCCGTCTACACGCCCGGCACCTACACCGGCACTGCTGCCGGCATCGGCGAGGTGAAGGTGACCATGACCTTCAGCGAGACCGCCATCACCGACGTGGTGGTGGACACCTCCAACGAGACCGCCGACATCGGCGGCGTGGCAGGCTCCAGCCTGCAGGATGCCCTGATGGCCGCACAGACCGCCGAGATCGACAACATCTCCGGTGCCACCATCACCACCAACGCCGTCAAGAAGGCCGCAGCAAGCTGCATCGAGCAGGCCATGGGCGTCAAGACCGAGGGTGGCAGCAGCGCTTCTGCCACCTCCGATGAGGACTGGCTGGGCACGGAGCCTGAGATCGACGAGAGCAAAGTGGCACAGACCGTTGATGTGGACGTGGCCGTTGTGGGCTGCGGCGTTGCCGGTGTTGCCGCCTGCCGCAGCATCGCGGAGGACGGCGGTCTGGTGGCGGCTTTCGAGAAAGCTGACGGCCCCCAGTCCCGCAGCGGCGAGTATGCCGTCATCAACGGCAAGGTGCAGGCCAAGTGGGGCCGCGACACCTGGACCCGGGAGCAGATCGACGAGATCATCGACTCCCACATGGTGGAGAGCACCTACCGCTGCAAGCGCAGCATCATGAGCAAGTGGGCCCACAACATCGGTGAGGCCTTCGACTGGTGGGTGGAGGCAAACCCCGACCTGTATTACGCCGAGACCACCCGCAGCGCCATCCCCGACGAGAACGCCGACAACTTCCTCATCCCCATCTTCTACCCGCTGCCCGAGCACTACGACTGGAAGCAGGAGCGCTTCCCCTGCTACCCCACCTCTGTGGAGTTCAAGCCCGACCAGCATGTGACCGTCGAGGCCAATATGCAGATGGCGGTCGATACCGGCAATGTGCAGACCTTCTACGGCTGCTTTGTGGAAAAGCTCATCATGGAGAATGGCCGCTGCGTGGGCCTGTATGCCCGGGATGCCGCCACCGGTGATTATATCAAGTGCAACGCCTCCAAGGGCGTCATCCTCTCCACCGGCGACTACTCCCAGAACACCAAGATGCTCCAGCACTTCTGCCCCGAGGTCATCGAGAACAACATCCAGTGCCTGTTCACCAATGTGGACGTGGAGGGCAACTTCACCAATCAGGGCGACGGCATCCAGCTGGGCATGTGGGCCGGTGCGCAGGTGCAGCAGAGCCACGCTCCCATGATCCACCACATGGGCGGCGGCGCCGACCTGGCCGGTGTGGGCGTCATGGGCAACGCAGGCTTCCTGAACCTGGATCTGAACGGCAAGCGCTTCATGAACGAAGACCTGCCCGGCCAGCAGCTGGAAAACCAGATCGAGCTGCAGAAGAACCGGGAAAGCTGGCAGATCTTCGACTCCAACTGGCCCCAGCAGCTGCCCTATATGCCCGCAGCTCACGGCGGTGCCTGCTACTACGAGGACTACGCCAGCGAGGACGAGGGCCCCAAGAACAACACCACCTACCGCAACTACAAGAGCCCCTATCAGCTGGAAGCCGCTGTGGCCGATGGCCGCGCCGTGAAGGCTGACACGCTGGAAGAGCTGGTGGAAAAGATCTACCCGGACGACACTGCAGCCCAGCAGACTGCGCTGGAGTCCATCCAGCGGTACAATGAGCTGGCAAAGGCCGGTTATGACGAGGACTTCCACAAGCCCGCCTCCCGGATGTGGGCAGTGGAGAACGGCCCCTTCTACGCCGATAAGTTCACCACCGCCCTGCTGCTGGTCTGCATCGGCGGTCTGGAGAGCGACGAGAACTGCCACACCTTCGACGCGGACCGCAATGTGATCCCCGGCCTGTATGTGGCCGGTAATATCCAGGGCAACCGCTTCGCCACCGAGTACCCCATCGGCCTGAAGGGCGTCAGCCACTCCATGGCCATGTACTACGGCTATGTGGCCGGCAAGAACGCCATGTCAGAGCTGTGAGCAAGCTTTCTTCTTCTTTTCTTCTTATAGCATGGAAATGCCCGGAGCGGACTGCTCCGGGCATTTCTGCGTCTTGTGTGACCTGCTCACGGAAATCTGCTGCTGTTTGGGGTATACTGTCGTTATCAGATGAAATAACACCCTTCATGGAGGTAGATAAATATGGCAGTCGTTACCATTACGAAAGATAACTTTGAGTCCGAGGTGCTCCGCAGCGAAAAGCCCGTCCTGCTGGATTTCTGGGCCAGCTGGTGCGGCCCCTGCCGGATGCTGAGCCCCATCGTGGATGAGGTGGCCGAGGAGCGCACCGACGTCAAGGTGGGTAAGGTGAACGTGGACGAGCAGTCCGAGCTGGCCGCTCAGTTCGGCGTCATGAGCATCCCCACCCTGCTGGTGTTCGAGGGCGGCAAGCTGGTCCGTCAGGCCGTGGGTGCCCGCCCCAAGGCAGGCGTTCTGGAACTGCTGGGCTGAGAAGAATGCCATTCCCTGAACCATAAAAAACGAGGAGCTGCTGCACGGCGGAAATGCTGTGCAGCAGCTCTTTTTTTGCTGCCGGTTTTGGCCCTGCATCATCTCAGCCGCCGCTTTCGTGAAATGATTTCGCCTATCTGTACAAACGCACAGAAAAATCGTATCATAAAACCAAAAACACGGTTACTTTCACACTTTACAACTTTATCTTGATAAAGTAAAATGGACACAGAACCACAGGACATCGCGGCAGAGGAATGGGAAAGCCGGGCGGACAGCCCGGAAAAGTGAGGGAAAGGCTATGAAATTCGATATCTCCTGCCTGCAGCCCAAGGAGCAGGCCTCCTTTGCGCTGCGGGCGCTGTACGAGGCGGCGGGGTGCCGCAAGTATCACATGGGCCGGTTCGAGGAGTATGGGCTGTATCAGGAGAACCGCAGCTTCCTCTCCTCGGAGCAGGTCATCACCTTCACCGACCTTGACGGGCGGCTGCTGGCCCTCAAGCCGGACGTGACCCTCTCCATCGCCAAGACGGCGCAGCCGGCCCCGGGCGAGACGCTGCGGTACTATTACCATGAGAATGTCTACCGCCCCTCGGCAGAGAGCCACACCTTCAAAGAGATCGGCCAGATGGGCCTTGAGATACTGGGAAATGTGGGCGAAGAGCAGGTAAGGCAGGCCGTGACGCTGGCGGCGCAGTCGCTGGAACAGCTGGGCCGGCCCTGGGTGCTGGAGATCAGCCACATGGGGTATCTCTTCGGCTTGCTGGATGCGCTGGATGTGCCGGAAAATTCCCGCGCCGCCCTGCTGGCAAAGCTGCGGGCCAAGAACGCTCACGAACTGCGGGCGGCAGCTCTCGCCGCCGGGCTGGATGAGGCCGGAGCCGAGGCACTGACAGGCCTGATGGAATTGTGCGGAGACTGCGAGGATGTGCTGCTCCGGGTGGAGGCTGCCTGCCGGAATGCCCGGATGGAAGCCGCCGCCGCAGAGCTTCGGACGCTGGCAGCAGAGCTGAAGACCCTGTCCGACGCAGACGGGAAGATCCGGCTGGATATGACGCTGGCCGGTGAGATGGAATACTACAACGGCCTTGTGTTTCAGGGCTATCTGCGCTCTCTGCCCCGTCCGGTGCTCAAGGGTGGGCGGTACGACCTGCTGATGCAGAAATTCACCCCCGGGGCCGGAGCCATCGGATTTGCGGTCTATCTGGATGAACTTGACCGCCTGAGCGCTCCCCTGCCGCCGGTACAGAAACAGCCCGCCCAAAAGACGATGCTCAATGTGGCCCTTCCGAAGGGCCGTCTGGGCGATAAAGTCTATAACCTGCTGGCAGGCATCGGCTACGGATGCCCCGAGGACTACAACGCTACCCGGAAACTGGTGGTGGAGAACCCGGCGGCGGGCATCCGGTATTTCCTCGTCAAGCCCAGCGATGTGGCGATTTACGTTGAGCACGGCGCAGCCGATGTGGGTATCGTGGGAAAGGACATCCTGACGGAGGCTTCGGCTGATGTCTACGAGCTGCTGGATACCGGCCTCGGAAAATGCCGGATGTGCGTGGCCGCCCCGGCAGAGTATCAGGATGACCCCAGCCGCCCGGTGCGGGTGGCGACCAAATTCGTCAACATCGCCAAGAGCTACTATGCATCCATCGGGCGGGACATCGATATCATCAAGCTGAACGGCTCCATTGAGCTGGCCCCCATCCTGGGGCTTTCGGATGTCATCGTGGACATCGTGGAGACCGGCACCACCCTCCGGGAAAACGGCCTGCGGGTGGTGACGGAGTTCATGCCCATCTCGGCCCGGTTCATCGCCAATAAGGCCAGCTATCAGTTCAAGCATCAGGAGATGGATGAGATGCTGGAAAAGCTGCGGGGAGCACTTGCCGCAAAGGAGGAGCAAAAATGATAAAGCTGTATCACTTCGACGAACTGAAGCCGGAAGAGATTCTGAACCGGGACATCCGCGCCGAGAAAAATGTGGAAGACGTGGTGGACGGCATCATTGCCGATGTCCGCGCCCGGGGCGATGAGGCCCTGAAGGAGTATGCCCGGAAATTCGACGGCGCAGAGCTGGACGAACTGCAGGTGACACAGGCGGAGATCGACGAAGCCTTTGCCAACATGGACCCCTACTTCCTCGAGACTCTGCGGCAGGCGGCGGCGAACATCGAAGCTTTCCACCGCCAGCAGGTGCACAAGAATTTCGTGATGAACGATAAGCCCGGCATCGTGCTGGGCCAGAAATATACCCCCATTGAAAAGGCCGGCGTCTATGTGCCCGGCGGCACGGCGGCCTACCCTTCCACCGTCCTGATGGACGTCATCCCGGCCAAAGTGGCGGGCGTTTCCGAGATCGTCATGACCACTCCAGCCGGAAAGGATGGAAAGATAAATCCCGTTATCCTCGCCGCTGCGGCGACCGCGGGTGTGACCAGAATCTTCAAGACCGGCGGCGCTCAGGCGGTGGCCGCGCTGGCCTACGGCACCCGGACCATCCCTGCAGTGGATAAGATCGTGGGCCCCGGCAACATCTACGTCGCTACCGCCAAGCGGAAAGTCTTCGGCAAGGTGGGCATCGATATGATAGCAGGCCCCAGTGAGATCCTGGTGCTGGCAGACAGTGGCTGTGACCCCGCCTGGGTGGCCGCAGACCTGCTGAGTCAGGCAGAGCACGACAAGCTGGCCAGCCCTGTCCTCGTGACGGACAGCACCGAGCTTGCCAAAGCTGTGCAGGCGGAGCTGGAAGTGCAGATCCCCCAGCTGCCCCGTGCCGCCATTGCCCGGGCCAGCGTGGACGACAACGGCAAGATCATCGTCTGCACCGACCTCCACAAGGCCATCGAGGCCTGCAACATCATCGCTCCGGAGCATCTGGAAGTCTGCGTGGAAGACCCCTTCAGCGTGCTGAATGAGATAAAGAACGCAGGCAGCATCTTCCTGGGTCGGAACGTTCCCGAGGCCCTGGGCGATTACTTCGCCGGTCCCAACCACACCCTGCCTACCAGCGGTACGGCACGCTTTTCCAGCCCGCTGGGCGTGGATGATTTCGTCAAGAAATCCAGCTTCATCTACTACACCCGGGAAGCGCTGGAAGAGGCCGCGCCCCGCATCGCGGATTTTGCCGAGCGGGAGGGCCTGCACGCCCACGCCCGCAGCGTGACCATCCGGTACGAGAAGAAATAAGAAGCCGTTTTCATAAGCATTGCACACCGCCTGAACGGTCTTTTTGCCAGCATACTGCGTTGCTTCCCCTTGCAATCCGTCAGGATTGC
>DCCL01000232.1:2532-4286 GCA_002313795.1 Faecalibacterium prausnitzii | reverse complement strand
CTTACGAAAACAACTTCTAAGAAAGCGCCCTCATCGGCTGAGCCTGATGAGGGTGCACCGTCCGTAGAATGCAGAAACGATAGAGAGGAAACCATCATGAGTCGTTTTCTTTCCCCCAGACTGGAAGCTGTCACCCCCTATACCCCGGGCGAACAGCCGCAGGACCAGAAATACATCAAGCTGAATACCAACGAGAGCCCCTATATGCCCTCCCCGGCGGTGGTGGCCGCTGTGAGTGAATCCGAGGTGGAAAAGCTGCGGCTCTACTCCGACCCCGCCTGCGCGGAGCTGTTGAACACGGCAGCAGTCCACTTTGGCCTGAGACCGGCGCAGCTCATGCCCGGCAACGGCAGCGACGAGAACCTTTTCTTCGCCCTCCGGGCCTTCTGTGACGAGACCCACCCGCTGGCCTATGCGGATATCACCTACGGCTGTTACAGTGTCTGGTGCGGCCTGATGCACATCCCCAGCCACATCATCCCCCTGAAAGAGGATTTTACCCTCGACCCGGCGGATTACTACGGCCTGAATGAGACCATTGTTATTGCCAACCCCAACGCCCCCACCAGTCTGGCCCTGCCCCGCAGCGCCATCGAAGGCATCCTGAAAGCAAACCCGGACAATGTGGTCATCGTGGACGAGGCCTATGTGGACTTCGGCGGTGAGAGCTGCGTGCCCCTCATCGACCAGTACGACAATCTGCTGGTGGTGCAGACCTTCTCCAAGTCCCGCCAGCTGGCCGGTGCCCGTCTGGGCCTTGCCATGGGCAATGAAAAACTCATCGCCGACCTCAACCGGGTGAAATTCAGCCTGAACCCCTACAATATCAACCGCCTGACCCTGAAAGCCGGCAAGGCTGCGCTGGAAGATACGGCCTATTTCGACAAGACCCGCCGCGCCATCATGGACACCCGGGAGGAGACGAAACAGGCACTGGAAAAGCGGGGCTTCCGGGTGCTGGATAGCCGCTCGAATTTCCTGTTTGCTTCCACCCCGAAAAAGGGCGGCGGCGAGATCTATCAGGAGCTGAAAGCAAAAGGGATCCTGGTGCGCCACTTTGACGCGCCCCGCATCAACGACTGGCTGCGCATCACGGTGGGCACGCCGGAAGAGATGGACGCCCTGCTGCGGGCGCTGGATGAGATTTTGGAGGGCTGAGCCATGCGGGAAGTAACCATAGAGCGGAACACCAACGAGACCCAGATCGAACTGACCCTGAATCTGGACGGCGCAGGCCGGTATCAGGTGGATACCGGGTGCGGCTTCCTGAACCATATGCTGGAGCTGTTCGCCCGCCATGGCCGGTTCGACCTGGTGCTCACCTGCCACGGTGACGTGGAGGTGGATTATCACCACACCACCGAGGATGTGGGCATTGCTCTGGGACAGGCTTTTGCCGAGGCACTGGGAGAGATGCGGGGCATCCACCGGTACGGCAGCTTCTACCTGCCCATGGATGAGGCCCTCATCCTCTGTGCTGTGGACATCTCGGGCCGCTGCACCCTCAACTGGGACATCCACTGCAGCACCGAGAAGGTGGGCGACTTTGACGTGGAGTGCGCCAAGGAATTCTGGCTGGGCTTTGCCCGCAGTGTGCCCGCCACCGTCCATTTCGTCCAGTTTGCGGGCGAGAACACCCACCATATCCTTGAGGCGGCATTCAAGGGCGCAGGCCGGGCACTGGCCGAAGCCGTCCGCATCGATGCCGCCCACCGGGATGAGATCCCCTCCACGAAAGGACTGCTGGTATGATC
>DCCL01000232.1:0-2479 GCA_002313795.1 Faecalibacterium prausnitzii | reverse complement strand
GGCAACCTGTTCAGCCTGAAGTCCAGTCTGGCCCATCTGGGGCTGGAAGCAAAAGTCAGCGATGACCCCGCTGATATCCGGGCCGCCGACCGCCTCATCCTGCCGGGCGTGGGGGCCTTCGGGGACGCCATGGCAAAGCTCGACGCCACCGGTCTTGTGCCGGCCATCAAAGAGGAAGCAGGGAAAAAGCCCCTGCTGGGCATCTGCCTCGGGATGCAGCTCTTGTTTGAGAAAAGCTATGAATACGGCGAACACGAGGGTCTGGGCTTTGTGCCCGGACAGGTCTGCCCGCTTGGGCCTGACCTCGGTGACAAGAGCCTGAAGGTGCCCCAGATCGGCTGGAACGCCGTTCATATCCTGCGGGATGACCCGCTGTTCAAATATATAAAGGACGGCGAGTATTTCTACTATGTCCACAGCTATTACGGCAAGAACTGCGCCGCCAACACGCTGGCGGTCAGCGACTATTCCCTGCCCGTCACCGGTGTGGTGAAGGCGGGCCGGGTGTACGGCACCCAGTTCCACCCGGAAAAGAGCGGCGACGCCGGTCTGCGGCTGCTGAAAGCCTTTGCAGAGCTGTGAGGACACCCCCCGGATGAGGGCGTGCCGGGACGAAAACAGAGAGGAGAAGTACGATGCAGCTATTTCCAGCCATTGACCTGCGGGGCGGGCAGGTGGTGCGCCTGACCCAGGGCGACTACGACCGGATGACCGTCTACGGAGCCGACCCCTGCGCCCAGGCACGGCAGTTTATCGAGGCCGGGGCCAGAAACCTCCACGTCGTCGATCTGGACGGCGCGAAAGATGGCACCCTCTCCAACTATGACACCATCGCCGCGCTGGCAGAACAGGGCGGCTTGTACATCGAAGTGGGCGGCGGCATCCGCACCGAGGAACGCATTGAGAAGTATCTTTCCCTCGGGGTGGGCCGGTGCATCCTGGGCAGCGTGGCCGTGACGGATCCTGCATTCACGGCCCGGATGCTGAAAAAATACGGCGACAGGATCGCCGTGGGTGTGGACGCAAAAGACGGCTATGTGGCCATCCACGGCTGGAAAGAGGTCAGTGCCGAGCCGGGTGTGACCTTCTGCCAGCGTCTGGCTGAAGCGGGATGCAGAGCCATCATCTACACCGACATCGCCTGTGACGGGGCCATGAAGGGCACGAATCTTGCCCTCTACCGCCAGCTGGCCCGGGAACTGCCCGGCGTGGCCGTCACGGCCAGCGGCGGTATCTCCTCGGAACAGGAGCTGCTGGAACTGAAAGAGATGGGCACCGCTGCCGCCATTCTGGGCAAGAGCCTGTACACCGGGGCTCTCGATCTGAAGCGCTGCGTAGAGCTGGTGCAGGACGGAAGACAGGAGGAAAGACTATGATAACGAAACGCATCATTCCCTGTCTGGACATCCGGAATGGCCGTGTGGTCAAGGGAACGAATTTTGAGGGCATCCGGGACGTGGCCGACCCGGTGGAGATGGCCCGGATGTACAACGCCGCCGGGGCCGACGAGCTGGTGTTTTACGACATCACCGCCAGCGCCGAGGGCCGGGCCCTCTTCACTGACATCCTCACCCGGGTGGCCAGCGAGATCTTCATCCCCCTTACCGTAGGCGGCGGCGTCAATACGCTGGAAGATTTTGACCGGGTGCTCAAGTGCGGGGCCGATAAGGTCAGCGTCAACTCGGGTGCCCTGAAAGACTCCTCTCTCGTCCCGGCAGCGGCCAAACGGTACGGCGACCAGTGCGTGGTGCTCTCGGCAGACGTCAGGCGGGTGGATGGACAGTTCCGGGTCTTTGCCAAAGGAGGCCGGGAGGACACCGGCCGGGACGCACTGGAATGGATAAAATGGTGCGTGGACAACGGAGCCGGTGAGGTCTGTCTGAACAGCATCGACACCGACGGCGTCCGGAATGGCTTTGATTTGGAAATGCTGGACGCTGTGGCGGCCCGGGTGAATGTGCCTATCATCGCCAGCGGCGGCGCAGGAAAAAAGGAAGATTTCCTCGAGCTGTTCCATCACAAAGGCATCGACGCCGGGCTTGCGGCGGGCATCTTCCATCAGAAGCTGCTCACCATCCGGGAACTGAAGAACTACTTAAACGAAAATGGCGTGGAAATGCGGCTGTGAACCCCTTGCGTTTGCCTGCCGAATACGCTAAACTATAGCTGTCCCCCTGCGGGGAAGGAGAAACATTATGGAACTGAAATTTGACGAAAAGGGTCTCATTCCCGCCATCGTGCAGGACCACTACACCAAAGAAGTGCTGACCCTCGCCTATATGAACGCCGAGACGCTGGCCCTGACCATCGCGGAGGGCCGGACGGTGTTCTGGAGCCGCAGCCGTCAGGAGATCTGGCGCAAGGGCGAGACCAGCGGCAACGTCCAGCGGGTGGTGTCCATCACCGCCGACTGCGACGCCGACGCTCTGGTGGTGGAGGTCGTCAAGAGCGGCCCCGCCTGCCACACCGGTGCCGAGAG
>DCCL01000136.1:10224-11961 GCA_002313795.1 Faecalibacterium prausnitzii | reverse complement strand
CTGCTGTACGAGCGCTTCAAGGCCGGCAAGCTGCCTCTGACCGTCCAGAGCATGGACAACTGCTCTCACAACGGCGATAAGGTCAAGGCCGGTGTCCTGGCCTACGCCACCAAGTGGGTCGAGCAGGGTCTGGTGCCCTCCGAGTTCCTGGACTACGTCAA
Organism: Faecalibacterium prausnitzii; assembly: GCA_002313795.1. GTDB lineage: Bacteria > Bacillota > Clostridia > Oscillospirales > Ruminococcaceae > Faecalibacterium > Faecalibacterium prausnitzii_L. The sequence continues at coordinate 11,800 of DCCL01000136.1, read as the reverse complement.
GGACGAGACCAAGATCACCTTCCCCTGGAGCATGATCGATAAGATCACTCCCCGTCCCGACGCAAAGGTGCAGAAGATGCTGGCCGACGATGGCTTTGAGGACAACTACACCATCGTCACCGAGAAGCACACCTTCACTGCTCCCTTCGTCAACGCCGAGGAGACCCAGTACCTCTGCATCGAGGACCACTACACCAATGGCCGTCCTCCGCTGGAGCTGGGCGGCGTGCTCTACTGCGACCGCGAGACCGTGGACAAGATCGAGAAGATGAAGGTCTGCACCTGCCTGAACCCCCTGCACACCGCAATGTCCATTTACGGCTGCATGCTGGGCTACAACCTCATCTCTGCTGAGATGGCAGACGACGACCTGCGTGCCTTCATCCAGAAGATCGGCTACATTGAGGCTATGCCTGTGGTCGTTGACCCCGGCGTGCTGAATCCCTACGAGTTCATCGGCGCTGTCATCAACCGCCGTCTGCCCAATCCCTTCATGCCCGATGCACCTCAGCGCATCGTCACCGATACCTCCCAGAAGCTGGCTATCCGCTTCGGCGAGACCATCAAAGCCTACGAGGCACGGGGTCTGGATAAGTCCAACCTCATCCTCATCCCGCTGGTGCTGGCAGGTTATGCCCGCTATCTGACCGGTCTGGACGACAACGGCAAGCCCTTCGAGGTCTCTCCCGACCCGCTGCTGCCTGAGCTGCAGGCCATCGTGGCTCCCCTGAAGGTGGAAGTCGGCGAGCAGGACTTCTCCTGCCTGAAGAAGCTCTACAGCCGCGTTGACGTGTTCGGCGTTGACCTGTATGCTGTGGGTCTGGGCGAGCGGATCGAGTCCATGGCCAAAGAGCTGTTTGCAGGCCCCGGCGCTGTCCGCGCTACCCTGCACAAGTATGTCAAGGCCCGCTGAGTCTGACACCAGTCTCCTTTTGAATTAACCATTTCCCTGCCCATGCTGCGTTTTGCTTTGCCGCAGCGTGGGTTTTTTATTGCATAAGAAAAGCCGCCTGTATCGCGATACCGGCGGCTTTTCTTATGATAGGAGGATCAAAAATGATCGTAGACTATCTGTTACACGATATTCAGAATCGATCTCTCACTTAAAATCAGTTCAGGATGGTCTGCTCGGTCTCGATGTCGAAGACATGGACCTTGTGCGGGTCGAAGGCAACGCGGACGGTGTCTCCGTTGCGGGCCTTGGAGGTGGGAGCGACACGGGCAGTCATCTTGTTGCCCTTGTACTCCAGGTAAAGGTAGATCTCTGCACCCATCATCTCGGAGACATCGACCTGAGTATCCAGCTGGCAGTCAGTGTGCTTTGCCATGAACTCGGGTTCGTCGTCGATATCCTCAGGACGGATGCCCATCTTGACCTTCTTACCGACATAAGCATCCAGCTTGCCGTCTGCGGTCTTCTCCTTGGGCAGAGGGATGACGTCGCCGCCCAGATCGATGCCGTACAGCTCGCCCTTCTTCACGACGGTGCCGTCCAGGAAGTTCATCTGGGGGCTGCCGATGAAACCTGCGACGAACATGTTGCAGGGCATATCATACAGGTTCTGCGGGGTATCGA
>DCCL01000136.1:2329-10118 GCA_002313795.1 Faecalibacterium prausnitzii | reverse complement strand
TGGGTAACGTAGATGAAGGTGGTAGCCAGCTTCTTGTGCAGCTTGATGATCTCAGTGCGCATGGAGGTACGCAGCTTTGCATCCAGGTTGGACAGAGGCTCGTCCAGCAGGAAGACTGCCGGGTTACGGACCATTGCACGGCCCAGAGCAACACGCTGACGCTGGCCACCGGACAGAGCCTTGGGCTTGCGGTCCAGCAGGTGCTCGATCTCCAGAATCTTTGCAGCCTCATGCACGCGGCGGTCGATCTCGTCCTTCGGGGTCTTGCGCAGTTCCAGACCGAATGCGATGTTCTTGTAGACGGTCATGTGGGGGTACAGAGCGTAGCTCTGGAACACCATGGCGATATCACGATCCTTCGGGGGAACGTCGTTGATGAGGCGACCGCCGATGTACATCTCGCCCTTGGAGATCTCCTCCAGACCAGCGATCATACGCAGGGTGGTGGACTTTCCGCAGCCAGAGGGGCCGACGAAGATGATGAATTCCTTATCCTGGATCTCCAGGTTGAAGTCGGTGACAGAAGGAGCGGTAGCGCCCGGGTAGATCTTGTAGATATGCTGGCAGCTGATAGAAGCCATAAAGCATTTTCCTCCGTTAATCTCATTGCACATATTGGCTCATCTTGACGGTGGGCCGTTTCATTGCTATTATAATAGCAGATTATTTTGTGATATGAAATAGCATTTTATTGATTTGAGGTGTCGGATATTGATTTACGATTGGAGCACCACCGCCGCCCTCGGCCTTGTGGAAAATACCCAGCCCGAGTCCCCCCTCACCCTGCGGGGCGAAGGGCTGTGGGTCTGCCTTGTTTCCAGCGGAAAATGCACGGTCTCCCTCGCTGAGTCCGGCCCTGCTCCGGCAGGCTCTGCTCTGCTGCTGCCGTCCCAGAGCGCAGCAGCAGGCTGTCTCGTGCTGAGCCGGGGGCCCCTGACCCTCGCACCGGAGGACGTATGCCACCTGCTCTGCGTCCAGCTCACCGGGCAGGCTGCAGAACAGTTCCTTGCCGGGCTCACCGAGATGCCCTTTCTCGCCCGGGGCGAGACCTGCCCGGCAGCTGCAGAGCTGATGGGTCGGCTCTCCGAAGAGCCGGATGCTCCCCGCCGGGTGCAGAGCCAGCTGGCGTTCGCCCTGCTCTGTGAGCTCTCCGACGCCGACAGCGCCGCGCCCGCACTGCCGCCGCTGGTGGCTGCGGCCATCGAGGACATCCGGAAGAACTACGCAGGACTCTACGGCGTGGAGGAGCTCAGCGAGCGGCTGGGCGTTTCCAAGAGCCATCTGGTGCGGGCCTTCACGGCGGCGCTGGGCGTTTCTCCGGGGCGGTATCTCACCAGTGTCCGCATCGAGGCCGCCATGCGGCTGCTGCTCCACAGGGAATACACCCTGGATGTCATCGCCAGCCTCTGCGGCTTTTCCGGTGCCAACTACCTCTGCCGCGTCTTCAAAAAAACGACCGGCCAGTCACCCACACAGTGGCGGGCAATGGCCGGTCGGAGCGCCCTGCCGGAGCTTTCGCCGGAGCAGCAGCGTCTGGAACAGGAGCTGTTTATTTGATCTTTTGATTCAATCTTCCCCGCGGGCTGCATGGTTGGCCCGCTTGATCTCATACATCTTTGCATCTGCCTCGGCCACAGCGTCGCTGATGTCCCGCTCCGTCGTGTCAAAGGCCACATAGCCTACCGAGATATTGGGCAGAAGGGGTTCCTCCTCCCGCCGGGCATTCATATCTTCTTTCAGCTGCCGGAGCATGGAATCGATATGCCCCAGATTCTCTTCCAGCACCACGCAGAACTCATCGCCGCCGATGCGGAAGCATTTGCCATAGGGGCCGAATATCCCACGCAGACACTCTGCCACGGATTGCAGACACCGGTCGCCCACAGCATGGCCGTGGGTATCGTTGATCTCTTTGAAGCGGTCCACATCAAAGAAGAAGATGACGCCCTTGCCACGGAAGTTGGAAAGATAGCTCTCATAACCCCAGCGATTGAGCAGTTCTGTCAGGCCATCCACCTGCTGGATGATATCGCCATAGAATTTATAAAGCATGGTGGAGGACATCGCCACCACGAGCCATGTTACCCGGATATCGCTGTTGAGGTTTTGCAGCATGATGCCCAGCACCAGAAAGAGGGTAACGAGCCAGATCAGGATGCCGCCGCTGTGCTGATATCTCCGGAAAGTCTCAATACCCCGGAGCAAGAAGAACCCGATGGTGCCCACACAGGCTGCTGTATAGAACCAGTACAGCGGACCGTGGTGATAAACATTGTTCCCATCCACCCGATAGATGAGCCCTGTAAACGCTGAAGAGAAGACCAGCAGGGCATTGAGGACGGCCACTCCGACCACATATTTTTCCAGCCGCCGGTCACGGCTCAGGCTGCGCCCGCAGATGAGACCTGCACAGGGGGTCAGGGAAAGCTCTGTGGCTTTCACCGCGAAATGGAGTGGGATGAGCCGGGTATCACTGCCGTCCAGCATCACCCCGACCCACTCGCACAGGGCACTGATGATGATGAGCCGGAACAGCAGCGTCGTCATCTTTTTGCGTTCCGCGCTCAGCGCCACATTATATTTGACTGCCGACTGCATAATGACCATTGAGCCTACGGTCAGGGCAATGATTGCCGTATAGTATTCCTTCATCAGCACCCCTCCTCTCAGTGGTCTTTACAGTATACAGGACAGTTGTGAAAATTTCACGAACTCCGCTTTTTCCGCAGCAGGAGCCAGAGGGTCAGGCAGGCCGTGATGGCTTCCGAGGCCGGGAATGCGGCCCAGACGCCCGTCATCCCGAACAGGGTGCTGAGCACCAGAGAGCAGGCCACGATAGCCACGACTCCGCGGGACAGCGAGGTAGCAGAGGCCTCTGCCGGGCGATCCACAGCGCCCAGATAACCAGCCGCCACGATATTGAAACCGGCGAAGAAATAGCCCAGGAAGTAGATGCGCATTCCACTGAAGGCGTATTCTCCCATCAGGACAGAGTTTTCACTGTTGAAGATCGCCACGATGGGGTCGGTGAAGCCGAACACCACACCATAGAGCACTGCCGCCAGCGCCAGCGCCGTTCCGGTGCCCAGCAGCAGGAGCTTGCGGGCACCGGCGGTATCGTTCTTGCCATAGCAGCGGCTGACCAGCGGCTGCGCGCCCTGCGCCACGCCGTTGAAGATAGCGGTCGCCACCAGTGCATAGTTTGCCACCACGCCGTAAGCCGCCACGGCCACATTTCCGGCCAGACGGAGGAGGAGCAGGTTAAAAACAGTAGTGGTCACACCGGAGGACATCTCGCCCACGAAGCCGGACACGCCCAGCTGGCAGCTCTGAGCCAACAGCTGCGGCGAGGGCAGCTGACGCCGGAGACGAACAGTATTGCTCTTCTTAAAGAAATGGCGGCTGCAGATGGTGATGCTCAGCACCGGCGACACTGCCGTTGCCAGCGCTGCGCCGGGCAGACCCAGACCCATGGGGAACATAAAAATATAGTCGAACACCACGTTGAACAGGCTGCCGGAAAGGGTGGCGATCATCGCCAGCGAGGGGTCGCCGTCATTCCGGACAAAGGCCGAGACGATGTAGTTGCACATAAAAAAGGGAGTGAACAGCAGGAAGATGCGGGCATAGCCCACGCCCAGCGCCACGATCTCGGCGTCACCGCCCATGATGCGGAGCAGCACTTCCGGGCAGAAGATGCCCACCAGCATAAAGGGCAGGGCGAAGATGCCCGCCCAGAGCAGGGCATTGGAGAAATAGTGTTCTGCGCGCTCATCTCCCTGGGCCTGCAGGATGGCATAGCGGGTGGCAGAGCCAAGGCCCAGCATGGAGCCGATGGCAAAGATGAAGTTATAGATAGGCAGGCAGAGGTTCAGCAGGGCCACGCCGTTGGTGCCGGTGGCCTGCGCAATAAAATAGGTGTCGGCCAGAATATAGCACGATGTGCCGATCAGGCCAAAGATATTCTGGGAGACATATTTGAAATACTGTCTGGTGAGACTCATCGGGCGATGCTCCTTTTCCTTGACAAAAAGAGAGCGCCGTTCTCCGCACCCTCCTATGGCCTACGGGGTGCAGAGCGCAGCGCTCCATGCGATTTCTCCGGCCACGACGACCCGGCGGCTTTCGTAGCTGGTCTGATTCTGAGGTATTCTAGCAAGTTTTGGACGAATTGTCAAGCAGTTTGCCAAAACGGGCCTCCCGGCATTTGCACAAACTCCCGGATGGGTGTATACTTTCTTTTAGTTTGTTTTTCCCGGGAGTTTCTGCAAAAAAGGAGGGATGCGTCATGCCGGGCAGTACCTTATATTGTCTGGGGGAAGCTTGGCTGGAGCTGACCAGCCCCGACCCGCTGAAGACCGCGCAGGCGTTTCATCCTCGGCTGGGCGGCAGCGCTTCGGCGCTGGCTCTGGCCTTTGCCGCTCAGGGCGGCAGAGCTTCCCTTCTCACTCAGCTGGGGGAGGACGCTTTCGGCCACCGGACGGCAGATGCCCTGACAGAAGCCGGGGTGGACACCAGCCAAGTTTGCTTCACTTCCAAAGCTCCCACGCCTCTCCTCTTCGGCGGTGACGCCGAAACGCTGGCCTTCCGCTCCCCTTCTGCTGAGCTTCTGTACTCCCCAGAGCAGCTGGGCACCGACTGGGCCGAAGATGCCGCTGCACTGGCATTTTCCAGCGCCTGCCTGACGGACTGCCCCTGCCGGTACGCTCATCTCTCTGCGCTGGATACGGCCCGGCACGCCGGTGTGCCGCTCTGGTTCGTTCCCTCGCTCCGCCCGGCCCTCTGGCCCCAGGCCGATATGCTGCGGGAGACCGTGATGCAGTTCCTGCCGCTGGCAGATGCTATTGTTCTCACGCAGGAGGAGATGGATCTTCTGCTGGACACCCCGGATTATCAGGTAGGGCTTTTCTTCCTTCTACGGGGGCATACCCGTCTGGTGCTCCTGCTGACTGCCGAGGGCGTTCACGCCTTTACCCGGACGGCCCATGCTTTCCGTCCGGGGCGTCCGGCTTCCCCGGAAGAGCTGGCCGCTGCTGTCCTGTTCCGGACGATGCAGCAGTCCCTCCTTCCGGAAAAGCTTTTCCATCTCACATCCGGGCAGCTCCGGGAGCTGCTCTGAATCTTTCTCTATCGGAGGTATTTATCATGCGTTATTCCGGCGACGTCTATCGTCCCCCAAGTGAGGCCAACAGCCTCATCGTTCAGGTCACTTACGGCTGCTCCCACAACAAATGTACGTTCTGCAACATGTACAAGGCTAAGCAGTTCTCCATCCGCTCCATTCAGGAGGTGTTTGAAGATCTGGCATGGGCCCGGGCTCATTACCGTTACATCCAGCGCATTTTTCTGGCCGACGGCGATGCCCTCATCCTGCCCATGGAGCATCTGCAGCGCATCCTTGAATTTATCCGGGTGCACATTCCGGAGTGCGAGCGGGTGGCCGTTTACGGTTCTCCCCGCAGCATCCAGCGCAAGACGCCCGCCCAGCTGGCCCAGCTGAAGACCGAGGGCCTTGGCATCGTCTACATGGGCCTTGAAAGCGGCTGCGACGCCCTGCTCACCCGCTACAACAAGGGCGAGACGGCCGCAGAGATCGTGGAAGGGGGCCTGAAAGTCCGGGATGCCGGGATAGCCCTCTCCGTCACGGCCATCAACGGTCTGGGCGGTGTGGAGATGTGGCAGCCCCATGCCATCGACACGGCCAAGGCTCTCTCGGCCATGAAGCCGGAGTACATCGGCCTGCTCACCCTGCGGGTCTACAGCGGCACCCCGCTGGCTTCCTGGGTCTGTCAGGGCTCCATCACCCTGATGGACCCGCTTCAGCTGGCTGCAGAGACCCGGCTGATGCTGGAACACATCGACAGCGAGGGCAGTGTCTTCCGCTCCAACCATGCATCCAACTATCTGGTGCTCAAAGGCACCCTCAACAAAGACAAGCCCGCTCTGCTTCGGCAGATTGATGCGGCGCTGGAAGGCAAACAGCCCTTCCGCAAATATGTAGAATTAGGGTTCTGAACAGAGAAGACCCCCGCCTACGGACAGGCGGGGGTCTTCTCTGTGTTTTATATCATCCGGAGGAGGATGAGCGCTCAGATCAGGCTATCAGTGGATGAACACGGGGCCCAGAGGATTTGCGATGGGGCTGACATAGCCGCCCAGCAGCTTGGGGATAGCCAGACTGATATCGGGAACGAAGGTCAGCAGCAACAGGGCGACGAACATGCACAGATAGAACGGCAGGGTAGCCTTGACGACCTTCTCCATAGGGCGCTTCGCAACGGCAGAGCCGATGAACAGAACGGAACCGACAGGAGGAGTCAGCAGACCGATGCCGCAGTTCAGAACCACGATGATACCGAACTGGATGGGGTCGATGCCGATGGAGGTTGCGATGGGCAGCAGGATGGGGGTAGCGATCAGGATGATGGGAGCCATATCCATGATCATGCCCAGAACCAGCAGGATAAGGTCGATCAGAATTGCGATGATGTAGGGGTTATCGGTCACGCTGGTGATGGCGTTTGCAGCCAGATCAGGCACATGCAACATGGTCAGGCAGTTGCCGAACACAGCAGAGGTGGCGATCAGGATCAGGACGATGGACAGAGTGTTGACGCACTCGTCCAGAGCGTGCCAGACGCCCTTCCAGTCAAGGCCCTTGTAGACGAAGACGGAGACCAGCAGAGAGTAGATAACAGCAATAGCAGCGGACTCGGTAGCAGTGAACACGCCGCCGACAACGCCGAACACGACGATGATGACTGCGGCCAGTGCCCAGATGGAGGTGCCCAGCTGCTTGATGAAGCCCTTGATGGTGAAGGGAGAGCCCTTCGGGTAGTTGCGCTTGACGGAGATGATGTAGGAGCCGATCATCAGGACAGCGGCCAGCAGAGCGCCGGGCAGGTAGCCTGCCAGGAACAGGCTGCCGACTGAGATGCCGCCAGCAGTGGTGGCGTAGATGACCATGTTATGGCTCGGGGGAACCAGCAGGCCCTCGCAGGAGGAGGTGATGGTAACAGCGGTAGAGAAGTCGGCGTCGTAGCCCTGATTGACCATCATGGGGATCATGATGGAGCCGATGGAAGCGGTATCTGCAGAAGCAGAACCGGAAATGCCGCCGAAGAAGTAGGAAGCAACGATGTTAACCATTGCCATGCCGCCGCGCATCCAGCCGACGCAGGCATCAGCCAGTGCGATCAGCTTTTCGGAGATGCCGCCGGAGCCCATGAGGACGCCCATGGTGATGAAGAACGGAACGGCCATCAGGCTGAAGGACGAAATGCCCTTGACCATCAGACGGCAGACGTCGGTGAGTGCCTGACCCTGCACCATCATGCACAGCACGCTGGAAAGACCAACGGCGTATGCGATGGGGAAGCGCAGGAAGATCATGACGAAGAAGCTGACAAGAAGGACAACGATTGCCAGTGTCTGGACTGTCATATTAGTTCTCCTCCTTTACAAAAAAGCTCTTGATGTGCTCGTACAGTGCCTCGATCTCGAAGATGATCATGGCGATACCTGCCAGAGGCACGGGGAAGTACATCCAGAAACGGCTCAGCCAGGGCATCGAAACATAGAAGCCGCGGCCGCCCAGCGTGGTAGCGTAGTTCCAGCCCACCACCAGCATAATGATGCCGAGGATGAAGACGGCCAGATCGGAAATGATATCCAGGATCTTGACGGCGATCTTGGGCAGATAGACGTCGAATGCAGTCATGCGGATATGTGCGCCGCGGCGGATGGCCAGAGCGGCACTCAGCACGGCCATGTAGCTCATGCAGGTCAG
>DCCL01000136.1:1000-2177 GCA_002313795.1 Faecalibacterium prausnitzii | reverse complement strand
ACCACTTTGTAGGTGATGTCGTACGCCGGCTTGATCTTATCCAGAGTGGTAAAGATTTTCGGCATAGGATCTCCTCCATATAAAAACCCGGCGGGTCTGCGGGCGTATCCCGTAGTCCCCCGCCGGGCTATGTACTACTTCAGAACGAAAAGCTTTTAATTAGCCCTTCATATCCAGAATCTGCTGGTACAGCTCAGCCTGATCGGAGGTGTTCTCGCTGATGACCTTAGCGCAGGCTTCCTGCCAAGGTGCCTTATCGGGAACATCCACGACGTTGCAGCCGGAGCTCTTCAGGTCATCCAGGACCTTGTTCTCCTCGGTCTCGGACAGCTCAGCGTTGAAGGCCTGGGTATCAGCAGCAGCCTCCATGATGGCAGCCTGCTGGTTCTCGGTCAACTTGTTCCAAGCGTTATCGGTGATAACAGCCTGCACAGCGCCCAGAGTGTGGCCGTCCAGGATCAGGTTGTTAGCGACCTCGGGGAAGGCGTTGGACTTGTAGTTTGCGATGGGCTGCTCAGCGCCATCGACAACGCCGGTCTGCAGTGCGCTGTACAGCTCACCGAAGGAAACGACGGTGGGGTTAGCACCCAGGCCCTCGACCATGCCATTCATAACAGGGTCGTTGGACACGCGCAGCTTCAGGCCCTTGAAATCAGCGATGCCGGAAACGGGGTTGACGGTGAAGAAGTGACGGAAGCCCTCTTCGCCGTAGAAGATGCCGCGAACGGGCAGGCCCAGCTCCTGGGGCTCGTTCAGGAACTCAGGTGCCAGATCGCTGTTGGCGAAGTTCCAGAAGTGTGCACGGTTCTCGAAGGTGAAGGGGATGGACAGCAGCTTGGACTTGTTGCAGCCATAGCTGGTCAGTGCGAAAGCGGAGATACGGCTGATATCGATGGAGGTAGAACCGCCCAGGATAGCATCCAGAACGTCGTTCTCAGAACCCAGAACACCGGAAGCCTGCACATCGATGACGACGGAGCCGCCAGTCAGCTCCTCGACCTTCTCCTTGAAGTGAGAACCGGTCTGGCCGACGATGGTATCCAGCGGGTTGACCTCAGCGTAGACCAGAGTCACCTTCGGGTCGGAAGCAGCAGCGGCTGCATCACCGGCAGCAGCAGAAGCTGCGGTGGAGCTTGCAGTGGTGGTAGAGGTTGCGGTGCTCTTGGAGCCACCACAT
>DCCL01000136.1:0-980 GCA_002313795.1 Faecalibacterium prausnitzii | reverse complement strand
TAGTGCTGCTGGAAGAACCACCGCATGCGGTCAGTGCCAGAGCAGCGGCAGAAACGCCAGCTGCTGCCAGGAAGCTGCGACGAGAAATCTTCTTCATGATAAAAATCCTCCTTAGATTTTCCTCTTTCATGACGGTGGGCTCTGCACGGGTCGCACACCGTCATTCATTTTCTGTACACACTTTAGCAAAAATTTCAAGGCACTACAAGGGCTTATGAAAAAAGTCCTGTTTTTCGAAAAAATGTGAGAATTTATTTTGTGCATACTATCCAAACAGTATTGCAGTTTATTCAGCATACTGCCCAATCAGTTGAATGCAATGTGATATCCATAACGTTTTTCAGGTCTCCCGGATGCGCTGGATGAGGCGGCTCTGCTCTGCAAAATCTTCGTACATGGGCTGGACTGCCGCCCTGAAGCGGGCTTTTTCGGCGGCGGAGAGGGTCGTCACCTCCACGCCCCAGGCCCGCATATGTTCTTCCGCACTGGCTTCCCGCGCAGCCCAGAGCTGCCGCTCCGTCTGTGCACTGTCCCGGGCACAGGCGCGCACCACTGCCGGGAACTCTTCATCCAGCTGGGCCAGCTTTTTCATCGCTGCTTTGCTGGATATCTGGATCTCCGGCACACGGGTATGCTCATCCTGCAAAAAATAGGGAGCTACCTCGTAATGGGCCATGGCCTCATAGCTGGGCCAGTTGTTCTCTGCCCCGTCGATCTCCGCATTGTGGAGGGCCGCATACACCCGGCTGTAGACCACCTGCGCAGGCTTTGCGTTCAGGTCGCGTATCATCTCGCTCATCATGTCCGACTCCTGCACCCGGATGGTCAGGCCCGCGAGACCGGCCAGCGTCTCCACCTTCTGGCGGGTATAGAAGCTGCGCACACCGGCATCGAACCACGAAAGCCCCACCAGATCCATGGCACCGAGGCCGGAGAGGAACTCGTCCCCGATCTCGCCATCCAGCACCCGCCACATCTGG